>NZ_JBHUIW010000015.1:0-62445 GCF_042682915.1 Rhodoplanes azumiensis
GGCTGGATCCTCCGAGACAAGCTCTTGCCCACCCGAAATGTGTGCATGCCGTAGCCCTTGTGGGGGAGGGAGCAGGCTGTGGATCAGGCCGCGCATCGTCCTTAAAGACTCACGATCGCTTTTCTTCCCGCCCACGTTGTCACGCGGCCGTCACGCCCCTCTCATCCGGGCGCAACAGGAATCGATCATCACTGTGTGAATCACCGGACGAGCCGGGTCGCCGCGCCGGGCGGCGACCGCCTCGCCGCATGCATTCGCATTCGACGATGTCGCTCTACGCCGATCCACCCGACTGGGCGTTCGTGACGCTCGGCGAGCTGATGCGATGGCCGCTTCCTTATCAGGACGGCTTCGCCGACCGTTGCCTGGTGCGCGCCATGGCGCTCGCCGCCCGCGGCCGCGTGCTGGCCGTGAGCGGCCTGCAGAACGTGCGCGCCGGCTACGACCCGTTCATCCTGGCCCTCAACCACTCGACCCGCACCGAGGCGCTGCTCGTACCGGCCGTGCTGACCCTGCACCGGGGCGGCCGGCTGATCCATTTCATGGCCGACTGGAATTTTCGGCTCATCCCGGGGATCGGCCTGCTTTATCGCCGGTCCGGCGCCCTGACCGTGACGGCGAAGCCGGCGCGCCCGCGCGTGCTCGACCTGCTGCGCCCGCTCTACCGGTCGCACGGCACCGTGCTGGACGAGGCGCGCGCGTGCCTGCTGCGTGGCCGCTCGGTCGGCATCTTCGTCGAGGGCACGGTCAATCGTGATCCCGAGCGCCTGCTGCCCGGCCGGCGCAGCGCCGCCCTCCTCTCGCTCGAGACCGGCGTGCCGATCGTGCCGGTGGGCATCCGCTTTCCGCACGCGACGCCCGGCCGCCCGATCGGCGACCGCGACGCCATGGAGGTCCGCATCGGGCCGCCGCTGCTGCCGCGCGAGCGCCTCGATCACCCCTCGCCCGCCGCGCTGCGCGCCTGGCACGCCACCGTGATGGGCGAGATCGCCCGCCTCTCCGGCAAGCAATGGTCGCCCGACGCGCCGAGCGGCCGCGGGATCGTCGCGCCCCCACCCACTCCCGCACCTGCCCTTCTCCCCCCCTCGTTCGGAGGTTCGCCATGAGACTCGACGAGCGCGTGACCGCCACACGGGTGATCGACGAGGAGGGCCGCCAGCGCGTGCTCGCCGTGCTGCAGGCGACCTACCAACGCGAGAAGCGCTGGGTCGTCGATCCGGCGACCCAGTTCCCGCCCGAGGATCTCGCCCGCGACGACGTCTCGTGGTTCGTGGTCGACGTGCGGTCGCGCCCGATCGGCGTCCGGGTGCGCCCGGCCGGCGTGGTGCGGGTCGTCTACGATCCGCCCGTCGAGGCTTACGCCTCCTACGGTTTCGCGCCGCTCGACCCGACGCTGAAGATCGAGGACATGATCCGCGGCAGCCGCATCGCCGAGATCGGCCGCTTCGCCGTGGTGCCGCGCTTCCGCCGCCGCCTCGTCGTCGCCGCCGCGCTGATGCGGGCGGCGGCCGCCGAGACGGTGTCACGCGGCTACACGCATTACCTCACGGACGTCTTCGAGGACGACCCGCACAGCCCCTACGGCTTCCACACCCGCGTGATGGGCTTCCATCCGGTCGCCACCCACGAGGTCGGCGAGCTCGCCTGCACGAGCCGCCGCATCACCATGGTGCTCGACCTCAAGGCCGCGTATCAGCGCCTGAAGCGGCGCGGCAACTGGATGTTCCGCTATCTGACGAGCCAGTGGCCGGACGCGCTGCACCAGCGCCTCGTCGCCTGAGAGGGCACCCGCGCGAGGCCCTGCGTGACGCACAGCGGAACGCGCTCGGAGGACGAAACTCCGTCCGCATCGCTGATCCGTGATAACCCGTCACGGCTCGGGTCGACTGCGTATCGCGCGGCGCTCGCTGGAGCCCTTCGGCCGGGAGTGCTATCGCGGACAGGAGCGCCGATCGAAAACGGCGACAGTCCGGGAGAGCACGATGGCCGACAAGACGACGATCGACCAGACCACGATCGGCACGACCCGCCGAACCCTGCTCGTCGGCAGCGCGGCGGGGCTCGCCGTCGCCACATTCCCGGCTCCGGCCGTGCACGCACAGGCGGCGTGGCCGAAGGAACGGCCGGTGAAGATCGTCGTGCCGTTCCCGGCCGGTGCCGCCAACGACGCCATGGGCCGGATCGCCGGTCAGCGCATCCAGGACAAGCTCGGCGCCACCGTGGTGGTGGAGAACCGGCCCGGCGGCAGCGCCGTGATCGGCACCACGGCGGTGCTGCACGCACCGCCCGACGGCTACACGCTGCTCGCCTCGGCGTTCAATCACATCGTCCTGAACCTGGTGGTGAGCGGCGTCTCGTTCGATCCGCAGAAGGATTTCGAGGTGGTGGCCCGCACCGCCAAGGCGCCGCTCGTGATGGTGATGGCGCCGAACCGCCCGGAGAAGTCGGTCGCCGAGGTGATCGCCGCGGCCAAGGCGCAGCCCGACAAGTGGACCTTCGCGGTCGCGGCGCTGGGGGCGCCAAGCCATCTCGCGGCCATCGACTTCCTGCGGCGGGCCGGCCTCGACATCACGATCTCACCCTATCGCGGCACCGCCCCGGCGCTGACCGACGTGATGGGCGGCCATGTCCAGCTCTTGATCGACTCCTCCTTCGCGCTGCTGCCCTCGGCCCGCGACGGCAAGGTGAAGGCGCTCGGCATCGCCTCGCCCGAGCGCTCGAAGCTGGCGCCCGAGATCCCGACCATCGCCGAGACCGGCATGCCGGGCTACCAGTGGCAGTCCTGGTACGGCATCTGGGCACCCAAGGGCACGCCGCTACCCATTCTCGAGCAGGTCAACGCGATCATGCGCGAGGCGATGGCCGATCCCGAGGTGCTCAAGCGCCTCGAGGCGACGCTGCTCGAGCCGGTGATCGAGACCATCGACGAGACCCGCAGCTACATCGCCCGCGAGGTGCCGCGCCTCGCCGCGCTGCTCGAGAGCGTGAACTTCAAGCCGCAGTGAGGGCGGGAGCGCGGCTCGCCGGTCGTGCTCCGTCCTCACCCTTGTAGGTCATGTCGGGCCGGATCGGTCGATCGGTCGATGTGACCGGTGCGACGGCGGACACGAGACCGCGTCGTCCCAGGCTCCGAAGCCCGCCCCGCCGCGGCGGGCTCCGCGGCGGCGACACGTCGCACTCGCCGCGCATCCGCCACCCGCACCGCATCATCAACACTCACCTTGCTGCAACGCGAGCACGCGTGTCGTTCCGCGGCCCGAGACGCCACGCTCGTCGGTGCTCGGCGCTTCGACGCCCTCGCGCGAGCCGACGCCCCGGTCTCGCGTGGCTACGCGCGATCCATCGCAACCACTCTTCCGCGTGTGCTCTTCGGCACCGCAGCTTCGGCTGCGGCGAGCTGAAACGGGATCTGCCGCTCGGGCCGCCCGCTCACGTGCGCATGCGCGCCACGCGGAGCAGGGGGAGCGAGACCGCTGCTTTTCTGAATATTGCAAATCGTGCAGCATTCCGGTCGCGACAGTGCCCGACGAGACTCTCCCCCCGGCCGGAGGATCAGATGAGACTGACACGGACCACTGCCACCACGCTGCTCACCTCGGCGGCGACCACCGCTCTGGTGCTCTCGCTCGCCTCGCCCGCCCGCGCCGAATTCCCCGAAAAGACGATCGAGATGACGACATTGTTCGGCGGCCCGGCGCAGACGATCAGCCAGGTGCTCGCCGATCTGATGTCGAAGAACATCGGCCAGCCGGTCATCACGGTCAGCCGGCCCGGCGGCGGCGGCGCGATCGGCTACACGTTCCTGCACAGCGCGGCGCCCGACGGCTACAGCATCGTGTTCTCGTCGAACTCGATCTCGACCGTCTATTATCAGGGCAATCTCCCGTTCAACTACGCGGCGCTCGCCCCTGTTGCGCAGATCGGAATGGAGGTTCCGGTTCTCGCCGTGCGCTCGGACTCCGGCTGGAAGGATCTGAAGGCGATGCAGGACGCCGCGAAGGCGACCGGCAAGAAGCTGCGCGTCGGCGTCTCCGGCCTCGGCACCTTCACGCATCTCGCCTCGGCGGCGCTGTTCAACCGCCTCGGCCTGCAGGTCGTCTACATTCCATACGGCGAAGGCCGCGCACCGGCCGAGCTGCTGGGCGGCCGCATCGACGCCGCGCTGCAGTGGGCCAGCCAATTCGCCCCGCACGTGAAGGCCGGCACCATCAACGTGCTGTGCATGACCAGCAAGGAGAAGGTCGAACTCCCGGTCGACACCGTCACCTGCGATTCCGCCGGCGCCAAGGGCCTCGATCTCACCATCTGGCGTGGCATCCACGCGCCCAAGGACACGCCGCCGGCCGTGATCGCCAGGCTCGAGGCCTCGATCAAGCAGGCGGTCGACTCGCCCGACTTCAAGAAAGCCGGCGACAATCTCGGCTTCTCGCCGCTCTACAAGTCGGCCAAGGAGTTCGGCGCCATGGTGGCCGAAAACGACAAGGAGATCGGCGCTCTGATGACCGAGCTCGGCATCAACAAGAAGGACAAGTAGCCGACCCGCGAGCCGGGTGCTCGGCGCTCGCCCGCACGTCGCTCCGGCCGCGCCGATCGCTCCCATCGCGCGATCTTCATTCTCGCTCTCTCGAACCCGACAGCGTAACGGAGCCTCCGATGACGGCCGACCGCGGGCGCGATCTCGTGACCGGAACCCTTCTGCTCGTCGTCGCACTCGTGTGGATCGGCCTCGTCCTGACGACGATCCCCGACGCGCCCGGCAGCCCGTCGAGCGCCAGGACGTTCCCGCTCGCCTCCGGCATTGCGCTCGCCGTGCTCGCCGGCATTCTTCTGGTCGGCGCGGTCGTGCGGACCTCGGCCGCGCCGACCCGGAAGGCCGGTCCCGGCCTCGACGCGCTCGATCGGCGCGGTATCGCCGCCACCTTCGGGTTCCTGGCCGTCTACATCCTGCTGCTCAAGCTCACCGGCTTCCTGATCGGCACCGTCGTCGTGCTCGCGGCGTTCCTCTACCTCGTGCTCGGCAAGCGTTCGCCCTGGCTGCTGATCGGCTATCCGCTCGGCTTCGCATTGGCGATCTGGCTGATCCTCGGCAAGCTCCTGGCCGTCTATCTGCCGGTCGGCGAGCTGATCAACCTGTTCTGAGGCTCGCCCCATGGACATCTTCATGACCGCGCTCGCCGCCTCGCTGAGCTGGCAGGCGCTGCTCGGCACCTTCTTCGGGGCGCTGGTCGGGTTGATCTTCGGCGCCATTCCGGGCCTCACCTACTCGATGGCGCTGGCCATGGTTCTGCCCATCACCTTCACGATGGGCCACACGGCCGCCATCGCGTTGCTGCTCGGCACCTATATCGGCGGCATGACGGGCGGTGCCGTCTCGGCCATCCTGATCGGCGTGCCCGGCACGCCCTCGGCCGCCGCCACGGTGCTGGACGGCGAGGTGATGGCGAAGAAGGGACAGGCCTCGATCGCCATCGGCATCGCCACCATCGCGGGCTGCGTCGGCGGCATCCTCAGCCTGCTCGTCATGCTGATCTCGGTCGACGCGCTCGCGCGCGTCGCCATCTCGTTCGGTCCGGCCGAGATCACGGCGCTGGTGGTGTTCGGCCTCTCCACCATCTGCGGGCTCGCCGGCGGCTCCCTGGTCAAGGGGCTGATCGGCGGGGTCATCGGCCTGATGCTGATGAACATCGGCCAGGATCCGATCGACGGCGTGCCGCGCTTCACCTTCGGCACCACGGCGATGCTGCAGGGCGTCGACCTCCTGGTCGCGATGATCGGCCTGTTCGCCGTGCCGCACGTCGTCGCCGTGTTCGCGACCTATTGGCGCGGCAAGGAGATCGCGATCGAAGCGGGCAATGTGCGCACCGAGTTGCCGTCCTGGCGGCTCCTGCTGTCACAGCGGTGGAACTTCGTCCGCTCCGCCGCGATCGGCACCGTCGTCGGCGCCATCCCGGGCACCGGCGGACCGATCGCCGCGTTCCTGGCCTACGACCAGGCGAAGCGCTGGTCGAGACATCCCGAGACGTTCGGCAAGGGCGAGGTATCGGGCGTGGTCGCGCCGGAGGCCTCCAACCACGCCGTCACGGGCGGCGCCATGATCCCGCTCATCGGTCTCGGCATCCCGGGCGATCCGGCGACCGCCATCATCCTCGGCGGCCTGCTGATCCACGGCATCCAACCGGGCCCGCTGCTGTTCATGGAGAAGCCCGACGTGATCACGTCGATCTATCTCCTGTTCGTCTTCGCCTATGTCGTCACCGCGCTGATCCAGCTGTTCGGCGTGCGTCTGTTCGTCAAGGCGTTGCGGGTGCCGCCGCACCTCATGGCTGTCGGCATCCTGGTGATGTGCGTGATCGGCTCCTTCGCGATCCGCAACTCGCTGCTGGACGTCGGCGTGATGGCCCTGGTCGGATTCGTCGCCTACTGGCTGATCAAGGGCGGCATCCCGGCGACCCCGATCCTGCTCGGCCTGGTGCTCGGGCCCACGCTGGAACGCGAGGCGCGCACCGCCATGATCATGTCGGAGGGGTCGCCGGCCATCTTCGTGGAATCCTACACGGCGCTGCTGTTCTGGGTTCTCGCGCTGCTGATCCTCGTCGGCCAGGCGATCACCATGGTCCGCAGCCGCCGGGAGACCGCCGGGCAGGCCAAGGCCAAGGCGACGTGACGGTGCGAGCCTCGGCCACGCATCCCGGGCCCGCCCCTGCGGCCGGCCCATGTCCGCACCCGGCTCCGCGAACGGCACTCCGGGGCGCTCCGAATCGATCGAGGACACGATGAACTCACCACTCGTCTCGAACGACTGGCTGGAGAGCCACCTGACCGATCCTGATCTGCGGATCATCGAGATCTCGGGCGAGGCCGAGCCGCGACCCTATTGCGACGCCCACATTCCGGGCGCGATCTTCCTGTTCTGGAAGGACGCCTGCTGGCACCCGACCGATCGTGAGCTGATCACGCCGGAGGCGCTCGCCGCGATGTTCGGCCGGCTCGGCATCGGCCCAGAGACCACGGTCGTGCTCTATGGCGAACCGGTGCAGTACGGCACCTACGCCTACTGGGCCTTCACGATGGCCGGCCACAAGAACCTCAAGGTGCTCGACGGCGGCCGCCGCAAGTGGATGCAGGAGAACCGCCCGCGCTCGCAGACCGTGCCACACGCCGCGCCGGTTCCCTATCCGACACCCGCCCCGGACCGCTCGATGCGTCTCGGCCGCGACGACGTGCGCGCGAAGCTCGGACGGCCGGAGCGGCTGCTCCTCGACGTCCGGTCGGCCGAGGAATATCTCGGCGTCCGGCTCGCCGAGTACGCCACCGCGTTCGATCACGGCGCCATGCGCTACGGTCGAATCCCCGGCGCACGACATCTCTACTTCCGCTGCTTCCTGAACGACGACAACGCGTTCAAGACCCAAGACGAGATGCGCCGCGCACTCGCCGTCGCCGGTGTCGATCCGGGTGCTCACGAGGACGTCGTCGTCTACTGCCGGATGAGCCATCGCGCCACCCTGGTCTGGGTCGCGTTGGAGAAGCTCTTGGGCTACCGCAACGTCAAGATCTACGACGGCTCCTGGACCGAATGGGGCAGCATCGTCGGATTCCCCGTGGAGAAATGATCGCCTGCGAGCGCGCCCGCCGCGCCGGACCGAGAAGGACACTGCGATGACCGCGACCGCAAGCTCGACCGCTCCGAACGACTTCCCCGTCCCGTCGACCATGAAGGCCTGGGTGCTGGACGATCCGGGCCAGCTCCGCCTCACCGACAAGCCGGTGCCGCAGCCGGGTCATGCCGAGGTGCTGGTGCGCATCGATGCGATCGCGTTCTGTGCCGGCGACATCTCGATCATCACCAAGGGGCCGCCCGCGCTGATCGAGGGCGGCAAGCCGTTCAACAAGAACTTCACCCCCGGCCACGAGTACATGGGGACCGTGGTGAAGCTCGGCCCCGGGGTCGACGAGTTCGCGATCGGCGACCGCGTCGTCGTCGAAGTGCACTACGGCTGCGGCCGCTGCGAGCGGTGCCGCGCCGGCATGTACACGGCCTGCCTGAACTACGGCATGAACTACAAGGGCCACGACAAAGGCCACCGCGCCAACGGCTTCACCACCGACGGCGGCTTCTGCGAATATCAGGTCAATCACGTGTCGACCCTGATCCACGTGCCGGACGGCGTCGGCGACGAGGAGGCGACCCTGATCGTCACGGCCGGCACCGCCATGTATGCGTTGGACACGCTCGGCGGGCTGATCGCCGGCGAGAGCGTCGTGGTGCTCGGGCCGGGTGCGATCGGCCTGATGGTGACGGCGGTCGCGAAGGCGCTCGGCGCCGATCCGGTGATCCTCACCGGCACGCGCGAAGCGCGCCTCGCGCTCGGCAAGCGCATGGGCGCCGATCACGTCGTCAACATCCGCAACGAGGATCCGGTCGAGGCGGTGCGTCGCATCACGGGCGGGCGCGGCGTCAACTACGTGGTCGAGGCGTCGGGCGATCCGAACAGCCTGAACGTCGCGACCGACATGCTCAAGCGCGGCGGCAAGGTGTGCCTGGTCGGCTTCCCGGAGGAGAAGGCGTCGGTCGATCTCGCCAAGCTGATCCGCCAGCACATCTCGGTGTTCGGCATCCGCGGCGAGGGCCGCAGCGCGACGCACCGCTGCGCCGCGCTCGTGGCGCAGAAGCGGCTCGAGCCGAAGCTGATCCACACCCACACGTTTCCGCTGGAGGAGGTGCCGACCGCCTTCCGCTACGCCCGCGACCGGATCGAGGATGCCATCAAGGTGGTGGTGAAGATGCGGGGTTGAGGGGCGGCAGGGATCACGGCACAACGGCGGCGCTCCCTCTCCCCGCACGCGGGGAGAGGTGAAGAAGCGCCTCGACCGGACGCGTCGCCTCAATCCTTCTCCAGCATCTCGGCGACCGTGACGCGGCGGCCTTCGCGGGCCGAGACGGTGCCGGCCCGCACCACGGCGAGCGATCGGTAACCGTGGACACCGTCGGTCTCCGGCTTTCCACCGCTGCGCACGATCGCGGCGAACTCCTCCAGCTCGTCGCGGATCGCGTCGTTCTTCTCGAACGGGATCGCCTCGACCTTGTCGGAGTGGCGCTTCTGCAAGCGCAAGCCCCCGTGCAGGTCGTAATAGGCGGTCGCCTCCTTGCCGTAGATGTTCATCAGATAGTACTCGCCGGCCGAGGCATAGCAGGCGTTGACCGTGGAGAGCGCGCCGTTCTCGTGCTCGAGGATCATCGAGGCGACGTCCGGATTGTCGCCGGGCAGAACGAGCTGGCTCGCGCGCCCCGACACCGCGACGACCGGCCCCATCAGGTAGCTCAGCACGTCGATGTAGTGGATGCCGATCTGCAGCATCACGCCACCCGGCATGCCTTCGGCGGTGTGGCGCCAGTGATGCGCATCGAACTTGCCCAGCCGGTCGCGGCTGATGTTCGATTCGGCGTTGACGAGCCTGCCGAACACGCCGGCGTCGATCTGCTGCTTGATCCAGCGGAACTGGTTTTCGCGCCGGCGCTGGTAGCCGAGCTGCAGGATGATTCCGTGTTTCTTCGCCACTTCGGCGATGGCGCGGCCGGTCGCGACGTTGTTGGCGATCGGCTTGTCGAGGAAGACGTGCTTGCCGGCGGCGGCGGCCTGCGCGGTCGTCTCCAGATGCACGTTGTTGGGCGTCGTGTTGACGATGCCCTCGATCGACGGATCGGCCAGCATCTCCTCGTAGCTCGCCACCGCCTTGCAGCCGTACTTCTTGGCGAAGGCGTCGCGCTTGTCGGCCGTGCGGGTGTAGCAGCTCACGATCTCGATCTTGCCGGAGCGCGCGATGGCATCGGCCAGCACGTCGGACCACCAGCCCATGCCGATGCAGCCGACGCGTACGGGTGAGGTGTTGCTCATGGGGAATGACCCGATAGTTGTAGTTGACGCAGAGCGCGATGCTCTCGACCGTCATGCGCGGGCTCGACCCGCGCATCCATCGGCGACAACGCGCATGTCGCGAGGTGGATGGATGGCCGAGGCGAGCCCGGCCAAGACGAGGCTGGTGGGCGGCGCGACCTCGGATGTGACTCACTTCCCGTCGATCGACACCGACGCGCCGATCGAGCGCACCGCCTCCTCGGCGATCTGCGCGTCCATGTCCCAGCTGCCGCCCGAGACGCCGACGCCGCCGACGCATTCGCCGTCGACGATGATCGGGCAGCCGCCCTCCATGGCGGTCCAGTTCTCCGGGCCGGCGGCGAGCGCGAGGCCGAGCGCGTGGGCGACGTCGAGCGGCTGCGCGACGGCGCCCTTGGACGTCGTCGGGCGCTTGTTGGAGGCGCAGCACCGCGCCTTGGTGGTCGAGGAATGCACCAGATGGAAGCGCGCCGTGTCCATGCGCTCCAGCAGCAGCAGATTGCCGCCGCCGTCGACGATCGCCACGGCCACCTGGATGCCGGCCGCGCGGGCCTTCTCCAGGGCGGTCTCCAGGATTTTTCGGGCGCCCGCATTGGTCAGGCGCTTCGCGCTCGCGGTGTAGCTCGCGGTGTGGCTCGCGGGGTTCATGGGGTCTCGTTCGGAAGGCTCGTTGCGGGAGGTCATTGTCGGGGCGCCCGCTCGGCGGCGCAAGGCCGCGGGGCGGCATCGCTCCCGCGCGCGCATGGCTCATCGCACTTCGAATGCAAACGATGCAGGGCTCGCACTTGTCATATAGAGCGGACGCCGCACGGAGCGGACGCCATACGGAGCGGCCACCCCGCGGCACGCCGTCGCGCCCGCGGGCCTCGCCGGGCCCGGGCGGCCGTCGGAACGAAAAAGGGAGCGGGGCTCGCCCCCGCTCCCTGGTCTCGTCCGCCGCCCGCAGGTCGGCCGCTTGCTGCGTCGCAATACGGGTCGCGTCCGCGCGCTCCGCGCCGCGGCTCGCTCAGGCGAGGCCGTGCGCCACCTTGCTGGCCTGCTCCTGCGCCTTGAAGGTGTTGAACCGGGGCAGGAACTTGTCCCAGTCGATGAGATGGGCATCGAGCTCCGGCCCGTCGATACAGGCGTGCTTGCGGACCATCTTGCCGTCCACCGTGATCGGCACCATGCAGGCGCCGCACATGCCGGTGGCATCGACCATGATCGAGTTGAGGCTCGCCACCGTCTTGACCCCGTAGGGCTTGGTGAGATCGGAGACCACCCGCATCATGATCGGCGGGCCGATGGTGATCACCTCGGCGATCTTGCGGCCCTTCGACGTCTTGTCGTTCTTCAGCATCTCCTCGAGCGGCGTCGTGACGAAGCCCTTGATGCCGTAGGTGCCGTCGTTGGTCGCGTAGATCAGGTCGAGCTGGTCGCCGTACTTGGCCTTCAGCTTGCCCATCCGCTCGTCGTCGCCGGTCCAGAACAGGAACTCCTTGGAGCGGAAGCCGGCGATCAGGGTGACGTGGTTGCCCATCTCCAGATGCGCGCGGGCGATCGGGTAGACGGGCGGCAGGCCGACACCGCCGGCCGTGAACACCACGGTCTGGTCGGGACCGTAATGATGCAGCTCGCTGGGGCGACCGAGCGGGCCGGCGATGCCGGCGAAGGCGTCGCCGATCGTCATCTGGTTCATCAGGAGCGTCGAGGTGCCCATGCCCTGGATCACCAGGTCGATGGTGCCGGCCTCGGCGTCCCAGTCGGCGAGCGTCAGCGGGATCAGCTCGCCGTCGTCCCAGCCGAGCACCCGGACGAACTGGCCGGCCCTGGCCGATTGCGCCACCATCGGGGCGCGCACCTTGAACTCGACGATGCCGCCGGCGAGCGGGATCTTCTCGACGATGGTCTGCTTCACCTGGCCGAGTTCGGTGTAGCGCGCGGCCTTCGCCACCCGCTCCTTGATCTCGGCCGGCGTGAACGGAATCTCGCCGACGATCTCGCGCGCCGCCGCCTGGCCGTCGCCGGCCGCCCGGATGGCCGTGGAGCCGCCGCGGGCCGCGTCGCCGCCCGAGTAGACGTCCTTGATCGAAGTGCGCTGAGTGCCCTCGCCGACCTCGATGGTGCCCCATTTCGAGGTCTTCAGGTCGGGCTCGGCGTCCTTCATGATCGGGTTCGCCGTGTTGCCGAGCGCCATGATCACGAGATCGACCGGCACCCGCTCGGTCTCGCCGGTGGCGACCGGCGCGCGGCGGCCCGACTTGTCGGGCGGGCCGAGCTCGTTGACGGCGAGCACGGCGTGGCTGACGAAGTGGGTCTTCTCGTCGCCGATGAACTCGATCGGGGCGCGCAGCACCTTCAGTTCGATGCCTTCCTCGAGGGCGTGGTGCAGCTCCTCGACGCGGGCCGGCATCTCCGACTTGGTGCGGCGATAGACGATCGTCACGTTGGCCCCGAGCCGGCGGGCCGTGCGGGCCGCGTCCATGGCGGTGTTGCCGCCGCCGATGACGAAGACCTCCTTGCCCTTGGTCTCGGGCAGCGGCGTCTCGTACTTCTCGTCCAGCGCCCGCATCAGGTTGACGCGGGTGAGGAACTCGTTGGCCGACATGACGCCGAGATAGTGCTCGCCCGGCACGTTCATGAAGGTCGGCAGGCCGGCGCCGGTGCCGACGAAGATCTTCCAGAAGCCCGCGTCTTTCAGGTCGTCGAGCGTCGCGGTCTTGCCGACCACGAAGTTCTTCACGAAGCGGCCGCCGAGCAGGTTGATCTTCTCGACGACGTCGTCGATCAACGTGTTGGGCAGGCGGAACTCCGGGATGCCGTAGCGCAGCACGCCGCCGAGATCGTGGAACGCCTCGAACACCGTGACCGGGAAGCCCTCGGCCGCCAGCAGATAGGCGTTGATCAGGCCGGACGGGCCGGAGCCGACCACCGCGATCGGCGGCTTCTCGGCCCGCGCCCACGGGCTCGTCACGCCGGCGAAACGCTCGGCCGGCTTGGGGCCGACCAGCTTCTCGCGCTCGGGCAGGAACCACTCGAGCTGGCCGATCTCGATCGGCCGGCGCGTCTGCTTGCAGACGCCCTGGCACTGCAGCTCCTGCGGACACACGCGGCCCGTCACGTTGGGCAGCGGGTTGCAGCTCTCGATCAGCTCCAGGGCCTGGCGGAACTTGCCGTTGCCGAGCAGCTCCAGCATCTCGGGGATGTGGATCTTGACCGGGCAGCCGCCCTTCGGCTCCTTCTTGCCGTGGATGACGACGCCGAGCTCGCAAGGCTTGTCGGTGCACTGCTTGTCGCGCAGCACCTCGAGCCACACGAACATCTCGACCTCGCGCTCGGTGTAGCCGAGCGCCATGTAGCCGAGATAGCCGGTGTTGACGAGCGCGAAGTCGCCGACGCGCTCCTCCGGCGGACGGATGTAGGGCGGGATGAAGGAGTCGAACGGCCACTTGACCGACAGGCCCTTGAACATCGGGTACTTGTCGGACAGGTGATCGTCGAGCGCCTTGACGAACTTGCGCTTGAAGCGCATCGGCATCGACCAGATGAAGCGCTGCAGGAGCACGCTCATCTCGTCGTTACGCAGGAGCAGGTTCCAGAACGTCCGCGTGAAGGCGGGGCTCAGCTCCTCCTGCTGGAACTCCCAGGCGATCGCCTGCACGCCGTCGGACACGAAGGTGCCGCGCAGCGACTTGGGATCGCCGAGGAGACGCTTCTTGAGAAGCTCGAGCTGCTTCTGGAACAGCTCGACGGCTTCGGAGGATTCGAGCTCCTCCAGCTGATTGCGCGTCTGCTCCAGCGCCTGCGTGGTCCGGGCGTAGCGCAGCAGCTGCTCCTGGGGATTGGCGGTGCTCATCGCACGATCTCCGCGTCGCAGCCGGCCGCCGCCTTGGCGAGCCGAGCCTTGAGGTCCGGCGTGACCGTCACGGTCTCGAGCGCGCCCGGGATGGTGTGGGCGACCTCCTTCGGCACGCCGTCCACCATGATCCTGATCCGCTCGAACAGCTCGGGAACCTGCTGGTAGCAGGTCTTGCAGTTGGTGCAGGCGGCGACGTCCTCGTCGCGGATGTGCGGCAGGGCCGAGCCGTTGGTCTTGGCGGTGGCCGCCGGAGCGGCCGCGGCCGCGCCGGGTGCCATGCCGAATGGCGCCAGCGCACCGGCCAGCGCCGCGGGCGACGGAGCGTTCGAGGCGGCGGCGAGCTCGCTCATCGCGCGGGCGATGGTGTCGAGGGTCGACTCCTGCGTCTGCACGGCCTGCTCGTAGCGCGACTTCAGCGCCTCGAGCTCGACCCGATGGTCGGCGTCCAGCCGCTCGATCGGCCGGCCGGCGAGGTACTGCAGGGTCCGCCAGTAGCGCCGCCGCTCCTCGACGAGGTGCACGATGGTGTTGGAGACCTCGAGCTTCACCAGCCGCTTGTCGGCGTCGGTCGACCACACGAACGGCACTTTGCCGGCGCGCGCCGCCGGATCGAGCGCGACGTAGTCCTCGACCGGGATCGCGTCGGCCTCGTTCTTCAGCGGACGGAACTGTTTCTTGAAGCGGGTCTCCTCCTGGGCGAAGTAGGCGGGCGTCAGCACCACGTCCTTCAGCTTGGTGACGCCGTCCTCGACGTATTCGATCGTGGTCGTCGTCCAGTCCTTGTCGATGTCGGGGTTGCCGTCGAGCGAGAACCAGCCCTTGCGGCTGCGGTCGGCGCCCGGATCGTGCACGAACACCGGGTTCATGCGGCTCTCGACGGCGAGGCGGGCGCGGCGGCTGGCCGCCGCGTCGGCGATGCCGTGCTCGGCCTGGCACGGCGTGTAGACGTCGAGCACGGCCGGCGACGAGGTGTGGTTGAGGTAGCGCGTCACGTTCTGCAGGAAGTGCTGCTGGAGCGCCGTCGAGGTCTGCACCACGAAGACGTTCGGATGGAACGCGGCGATCAGGCCGAGCTCCTTGCGGTCCTCCTGCTTGCCGGCATGCGCCGAGCCGAAGCGCGACAGATCCGAGTCCTGGCCCGTCAGGCTCGCGGTCGAAGCCTGGCCGCCCGTGTTGGAGTAGACGCCGGTGTTGAGCACCACGACCTTCACGGGCGTGTTGGTGGCCAGCAGCCGCGACAGCGCGCCGAAGCCGATGTCGTAGGTGGCGCCGTCACCGCCCATGCTGATCACGGTCGGCATGAGCGCCAGCTCCTCCGGCGTGAACTGCGGCCACCCGAAGGTGCGGAAGAACTTGTCGTGCATGCCCGGATCGTAGGCGTCGTCGAGCTCGAGCTTGGCGATCCGCATCGCCTTCACGTCGTCGACGGCCGAAGCCGTGAGACCTTCGAACAGGCCCTTGGCGACCGCCGGCGTGTCCTGGAACAGGCTGTTCACCCACGGGTCGTTGTAGGGGTTGAACGGGAAGGTCGAAGCGTAGACGCTCGAGCAGCCGGTCGCGTTGGCGATCACGGCGGACGCCGGACCGTTGCCGGTCGGGCCGCTCTCCAGCAGGTACTGGCGCTTCTCCAGCGTCGCGATCACGCCGGCGATGCGCTCGCGCCGCACCTTGTCGTCCTGCACGGACGGAAGCTTCGCCTTGAGCTTGTCGATCACGCTCTCCAGCTCGCGCAGATGATCCTTGCGGCGCTTGGTCTGGATCGCGTTGTTGGTCGAGGTGACGAGGCGGATCGCCGTCACCTCGCCGCAGCCGCGGCAGGCGCCGTGACCGCCCGTGGTGGCGTAGTAGTTGGCGCGGTCGAGCATCAGCCGCTTGGTGTCGCCGTCGGCCGTCAGCGCCTGGTCGGTGAAGCGGGCCGGCGTGTTCGGCGTCTGGCTGAGGAACTCGAAGCGGGCCTGCAGGCTGTCGAGGAGCGCGGCGTCCTGCTCGCGCGCCTTGAGGGCGCCCGGGCCGCAGACGTCGATGCACTCGAGGCAGCCCGAGCACTTCCACGGATCGATCGCCACCGAGTAGAGGCCGCCCGTGCCGGGCTTCTCCTTCTCCATGGAGTCGAAGAACGGCCGCGTGCGCGCCACCGGGAACTCGGCCAGCACCTCGGCGAGCTTGCCGAGATTGCGCTTGAGCGTCGGATTGTCGATGTCGAGCGCGGCGACGGCCGCCGCGACCACGTCGCCGAACGCCTTCGCGTCCTTGCTGCTCCGATAGGCCTCGCGCACCGCGTCGGCGAGCGCATGGACGCGATCGCGCACCGCCTCGCGCTGTGCCTCGACGAGATCGAGGTGCTTGAGGCCGGTGAGCAGCAGGTCGTGGATGTCGTGCACCGTGTTGGGGATCGCGGCGTCCGGGCAGACCAGCGTGCATTCCATGCAGCCCGTGCACAGCGCCGGCTCGAACTCCGGCACGTCGCGACGGAACAGGCCCTTGTCCTTCCAGGCGGCCGAGCCGGCCGGCATGAACATGCCGGTGCCGGGCAGCACCGGCGCCTCGGCGATGGTGCCGTCGCGGAACGGCGCGGCGACCATCTCCTCGTAATAGGCGCGGTCGAAGATGCCCTCGGCCGGCGCGGCGCCGGCCGCCTTGCACATCGCCGCCGAGATGGCGACCGTGCGCAGCTGCTGCACGCCCGCCTCGGTCTCGGCCTCGACGAATTCCGGACGGGTGTAGTCGAGCGCCTGCGTGGCCTCGAGGCCCTCCTTGATCACCGCCATGTTGCCGTCGACGACGGCGGCGCCCTTGGAGCCGAACTTCTTGGCGAGCTGCTGCTGCACCTTCTTGAGGATCACGTCCATCGACGCGTCGGCGACGATGCGGTCGACATGGCCGCACACCGCGCCGATGAAGGCGATGCCCATCATGCGGGTCTCGAGCTCGGGCGTCGGCGCGTGACGCTTGGCGACCGCGAAGCCGTCGACCACGAACATCTTGATCTTCTTGTCGCGGATGGTCTTGCGGGCGCGCTTCGGCAAGCCCTTCCACACCTCGAGCGGCGAGAGGTTCGACTGCAGCACGAAGGTGCCGCCCTCGACCAGGCCGCGCAGCGGATTGGTGTGGCTGAACACCTTGTGGTCCGGCGAGACGACGATCTCGACGTCCTCGATCTCGGCGTTGGTGATCTTCACCGGCTCGGGTGAGAGCGTGATGTAATAGTTCGTCGGCGCGCCGCTCTTCTCGGAGCCGTATTTCGGCGAGGCCTTGGAGTGCATGTCGAGCACGCCGGCCAGGATGTCGGTGAGGAGCTTGCCGGTCGCGATCGTGCCGTAGCCGCCGACCGAGTGGAAGCGCACCCGGAAGGCCGTGGGCGGCAGCAGGTTCGGGTTCGCCTCGGTCTCGAGCGCCATCAGCTCGGTCTCGGGATAGGCCTCCTTCAGCCTCTCCTGCAGGGCGGCGAGCCGCGGGCTCGGATCCTTGGCGAAGAACTGCGACCCGAGATAGACGAACGGCGCGTTCCTGGTCTCCATGTTCTTGAACGCGGCGATCAGGTGGCGCGGCTGCAGGTCGTGGGCGCCGAGGCCGAAGATCGCGGTCGTCATCTTGGGCAACCGGTCGAGCGCCGGGACACCCGGATGGCGGGTGCCGTTGGTGGCGTTCTCGATGCCCTTGAACAGCGCCTGGGTGACGAAGCTCGTCAGCGCCGTGACGTCGGAGCGCTCCAGCACCGTGACGGCCGTCTTGCCCTTCAGGGCGGCGACCAGCTCGGCCTCCGGGAACGGCTGCAGGAGCTTGATCGACACGACGCCGACCTTCTTGCCCTGGCTGCGCAGATGCGCGACGACCGCTTCGACGTCGTCGGTGACGGAGCCGAGGCCGACCATCACGTGCTCGGCGTCGTCGCACATGTAAGTCATCACCGGCTTGTACTCGCGGCCGGTCAGCGCCGCGTACTCGGCCATCGCCTCGCGCACGAAGCGCGGCACGTCACGCACGAAATGGGTGCGGTGATCGACCGAACCGGCCTGGAAGTCGGGCTGGTTCTGCACGCCGCCGGTGAGGCCCGGATTGTGCACGTCGACCAGCGCCGGAACGAGCTGGCGGGTGCCCTTCTCGTAGGCGTTGATCCACTGGCGGGTCCAGGCGCCGCGCAGCTCCTCCGGCACCAGTGCCAGCGTGTCGCCGATCAGCGCCGCGGCGTTGTCGGTCTCGACCCCATCGGCCTCGGTCTTCAGCCAGGTGCGCAGCTTGGCGAGATCGCCGGGCACGAAGTCGGCCTCGTGCTTGAGGAGCCACAGCTCGAGCTGGTGGACGCGGCCCTTGGCACCGAACAGGATCTCCTGCGCCACGGTCGGGCACTTGATGCGGCCGGCCGGATCGCCGAGGAACTCGCGGATCAGCTCCGGCTCCGGCATCAGCGCCTCGCTCATCATGTGCGAGGTGGCGAAGCCGTCCATGGCGTTGGCGACCGGGATCAGCGAGGTGGCCGACACCTTGTAGGAGATCACCGCGAGGTCGGCCGCCTCCTGCGGGTTGGAGCCGAACAGGATCGTGTAGCCGGACTGCAGGAGCGCGTAGACGTCGTCGTGGCCGGCCATCACGTTGAGCGAGTGCTTCGACACCACGCGGGCGGCGACCTGCAGGACGAAGCCGCCGACCTTCTTGCCGACCGTCACGTAGTGCGACTCGAGCCCGTACAGGATGCCCTGGCTGGACGAGGCGTTGGAGACGAACTTGCCGCCGGTGAGCGCGGCGCCGAGCGCGCCGGACTGGGCCGAATGCTCGCCCTCCGGCTCGAAGAAGAACGGATGCTTGCCCCAGACGTTGCAGCCGCCGGCGGAGCGGAAGGCCTCGTAGATCTCGGAAATCTCGGTGGACGGCGTGATCGGATAGCCGATGACGCCGCCGCAGACGTGCCCCATCACCTGGGCGACGGCACCGTTTCCGTTGATGACAGTCGGAATGCCCGAGTATTTCGCGTTCATCTGTTGCGTCCGTCTGGTACGTGATCTCGCGCCGAGCAGGCGTCCGTCGCTCGCATGGGAGCCGGGGCGACCGTGGTCGCTCGAACCTTCGGTTTTCGACGTTCCGTCCCTGGCTTTTGTCCGGGTCACGCGCCGAGCCGTGCTCAGGCGCGCCCTCCCGCCTTGACTGGAAGCGTTCTACTCCCCGGGTTCCCCCCTCGCTCTGACTATTGTCAAAGGGTTCGGGCCGCACCGTCGTGCCGCAATGCGGAAAAACCGCCCGAGATCTCACATCGGCTTTGCGCTCGACGAGGGGCGCGCCGGCACGGCGGGCGCATCGCCGCCGTCGGCGTGGTCTCGTGCCGATGCCGGAAGCCGCAGCGCGACAGGGCTTTCCGGTCGCCGACCCGCACCGTCGGATGCCGCCGCGCCACGCGGTCCGGCCCGCTGCACTGCGGCATCGGCGCTCGGCGGTCCCGCGTCGGCCGCAAGCCGGTCATGTGAAATATCAAGTGATCCTGGACGTGACCGTCCCGGTGATATGTCCCGACACCGGCATCGCCACGCCGGCGCCGTGCCGGCCGGCACCGCCCGACCGCGTCGATCCCGACCGCGTCGATACGGCCGGCGTCCCGCCCTCGAACGCCCGGCCCCCATGCGGCCGCCGGCGCGGCGCGCATGCGTGCGAACACCCCGATCACGGCGAGTTTTGTTTTCCGCGAGGGCGCGGCCGGTCCATCTATCACCCCGACACGTCACCGCGGCGCCTCCGCCGCGCGACGCGCGAGCGGACGAGGCCCGGCATGGAGATGCACCAGATCCGATACTTCCTGGCGGTCGCGCAGCATCGCAACTTCACCCGCGCCGCCGAGGCCTGCAACGTCGCCCAGCCGTCGCTGACGCGCGCCGTCAAGCTGCTGGAGGAGGAGCTGGGCGGGGCGCTCTTCCATCGTGAGCGCGGCAACACGCATCTGTCCGAGCTCGGCCGCATGGTCCACCCGCATCTCGCCCAGGTCTATGCCGAATCGCAGGCGGCCAAGCGCGTCGCCCGGGACGCGGCGACGCTGGCGACCGCGACGCTGCGGCTCGGCGTGATGTGCACGATCGCGCCGACCCAGCTGGTCGAGCTGATCGGCGCGATGAAGACCCGCCATCCCGGCGTCGCGCTGGAGATCTGCGACCGCAGCGCGCGCGTCCTCGACGGCATGCTGCTCGACGGCGAGCTCGACGTCGCGATCTACTGCCTGCCCGGCCAGGAGCCGGACGCGCGCCTGCACGTGATGCCGCTCTATCGCGAGCGGATGATGATCGTGATCCCGCCCGACCACGCGCTGGCGCGCCGCAACGCCGTGCGGGTGCGCGACCTCGACGGGCTGAGCTACGTCAACCGCGCGAACTGCGAGTTCAACGGCTACGCGGGCCAGTTCTTCCGCGAGCAGAACGTCACCTGCCGCACCGTCTATTCCAGCGAGCGCGACGACTGGATGCTGGCGATGGTCCGCTCCGGGCTCGGCTTCGGCTTCATGCCGGAGCTGTCGGTGACCGACCCGGACGTCGTCGCCCGGCCGCTGATCGACCCGGAGTTCCTCCGCACCGTCAACCTCTGCACGGTGCGGGGGCGGCCCTACGCGCCGGCGGTCGGAGCCTTCGTGCGCGAAGCGATGCGCGTCACCTGGCACGGCGCACCAGCCATGTCGGTGACCGAGACGGTCGCGGCTCACGGCGCCGAAGCGCCCGAGCCGGTCGGCGACTGACACGGCGCGCACACGGCACCCACCGGCCCGCACGTCGCCGTCCACGGCGACGCGCCTTCGCGCAGCGCCCAGACCCTGCGGCGCGGCCATAGCGGGGCGCTATCGATCCGATAGCACATCGATAGTTCAGTCCGGCCGTCTCCACCGCGATAGTCGCGTCACCGGCCCCGAGGCGGGCCGCCCCCGAGAACCGCAGGAGACCCCGATGACCCCGATCAAGATCGCCCTCGTCGCCATCGCCACCCTGGTGTCGGTGCAGAGCATCGCGCAGGCCGCCCCGCTCCACGACAAGGGCAGCCGCTACGTCGAGACCGGCATGGGCACGGTCGAGACCGGCATCGACCAGGCCAAGGGCTACATCCGCTGAGCCCGCATACGCCGGTCGGCACCGATACCGGCCGGCGTTTCACGATTGGTCAGGAGATTCCGATGCGCAAGTTTCGTCTCGTCTCGTCCGCGACGATCGCCGCCGTGCTGGTCTCGGCCGCGGCCGTCGCCCAGTCCGCGATGGCGGACCGCCAGGCCGTCTACGTGTCGCCGACCGGCAGCCAGAGCGTGCTGACGGCCAACGCCAAGGGGCACGACATGATCATGAAGCACGGCCGCGAACTGCCGGCCGGGGCGATCGTCTATCGCAACGGCGGCAAGCTCTACGTCGTCGAGGACCGCAAGATGCCGAACGGCGCGATGCTGTTCGCCGACATGGAGGACTGGTTCGACCGGGCGAAGGGCAACATCAAGTGATTCCGTCGATCGCGGGATCCGGTCGCGGATCCCGCGATCGCGGCCGCGATCGCGCCCGCGGGCGTCAGCGGCGCTTTTTCAGCCCGGCGGCGTCGAGGGCACGCCGGATCGTGTCCTCGACGAACTTCTGGACACCCGGCCGGCGCCTCGGCGCCCCGGGCGCCGTCGGCTGCGCCGGTTGCGGGTCCGCGCCGCGCTCGCGATGCGGCGGCGCGGTCGTAGCCGCCGTCGGCGCCACCTTCGGAGACTCGACCCGCGGCGCCGGGCGCTCGCCGGCGAACGGATCGACGATCGTGCGTCGCGTCTGCGTCAGCCCGAAGAAGCGAGCGATGTGATACGACGACGAGATGCCGACCTCGATCAGATACTCCCCCGGCACGCCGTAGCTCGTGTCGTCGTCGCCGGTCGCGACCGGCGCTCCGTGCGCCATCAGCGGGATGATGTAGCTTTCGATGACGTCGCGGCCCTTGGCGTCGGTCCAAACGTGGCGCGGATAGCCGTCGACCGTCTCGGTGCGGTTCGGCCGCGTCGACAGGCCGTGCACGTCGGTCCATTGCTTGAGCAGCTCCTCGGCGTTCTTCGGCTTGACGACCGTGTCGGCGCCGCCGTGCCAGACCGAGACGCGCGGCCACGGGCCGCGATGCGGCGAGGCGGCGCGCACCAGATCGCCCCATTCCTTCGGCTCCCGCACCTTCACCCGGAACATGCTCTCCAGCGCCTGGCGCATGCCGGTGGCGCTCTTGTAGGGCAGCCCGGCCACGATGGCGCCGGCGGCGAACACCTCCGGATAGGTCGCGAGCATCACGGCCGTCATGGCGCCGCCCGCCGACAGGCCCGTCACGAAGATCCGCTTCGGGTCGACGGCGTGATCCTCGGTCATCTTGCGGATCATCTGCCGGATCGACGCGGCCTCGCCTTCGCCGCGCGTGGCGTCGTGCTCGCGGAACCAATTGAAGCAGGTCTTCGGGTTGTTCGCCTCGGTTTGCTCGGGAAACACGAGGAGAAAGCCGTAGCGGTCGGCGAGCGTCGACCAGCCGGCACCGAGATCGTAGCTCGCCGCCGTCTGGGTGCAGCCGTGCAGCACGACGACGAGACTCATGTTCGGCTTCTTCGGCACGTATTTGTACATCCGAAGGCCGCCCGGATCGGGCCCGAACTCGGGCACGGCCGTGAGCCGGCTCGGCACGTCCGGCCGCTCGCGCGACGAGACGGCGCCCGGCATCATGCGCAGGAACGCTTCCCATTGCTTTCGCTGACGCTCCAGCGCCGCGATGGTCGTCTGCAGACCTGGCACTCGTGAAATCTCCTCGAACGCGCCCGACCGAACCGAGACATACCGCGCCCGGTCGCGCTGCGGTGCACACTTTCCTCGAACAATGTGTTGATGCGCGATCGCGGCCGTCCTAAGGCGTCGCGTTCTCCTGCGTGATAACGTGAAAGTGACGGCGAATGGACCTCGGACTCGTCGGAAAAGTTGCAATCGTCACCGGTGCGAGTCGCGGCATCGGCCGCGCCGTCGCGTTGCGGCTCGCCGCCGAGGGCATGGACGTGGCGCTCGTCGCGCGCTCCGCCGACGCGCTCGACGCGGTGCGCCGTGACATCGACGCGCTCGGCCGCGAGTGCGTCGCCTGGACGGCGGATCTTCGCGACCCGGATGCCGGGACCGAGATCGTCGCCAAGACCAGCGGGGCGCTCGGCCGGCTGGACGTGCTCGTCAACAGCGCCGGCGCCACCAAGCGCGGCGACTTTCTCACGCTGACCGACGCGGACTGGGCCGACGGCTTCGCGGCGAAGTTCTTCGGCACGATGCGGATGACACGGGCGGCGTGGCCGCTGTTGCAGGCGGCGGGCGGGTCCGTGATCACGATCGCCGGCACGGGCGGGCGCACCGGCGACGCCGCGTTCGCGATCGGCGGCAGCGTCAACGCGGCCCTCGGCCTGCTCACCAAGGTCTTGGCCGATCGCGGCATCGCCGACGGCGTGCGCGTCAACACGATCAATCCCGGCATCGTCGAGACGGAGCGGTTTCTCGCACGCCTGCGGCGCGTGATGGAAGCGGCCGGCGTGTCGGAGAGCGAGGCCCGTGAACGGATGCTCGCCACGCATCGTATCGCCCGCTTCGGCCGGCCCGAGGAGGTCGCCGATCTGGTTGCCGTGATGGCCTCGCCTCGCTTCGGTCATCTCGTCGGGGCGATCGTCGATCTCGACGGCGGCGAGACCCGGACGGTGTGAGGAGCGTCGTCGTTCCGGGGCGCGGACCGTCGGGTTCGCGCGCCCGGATTCCGTAAATCCGGTGCCCATGGCTTACGACAGACAGGGGCTATCGGTTCCGGATTCTTAGCTTCGCGCCGCCCCGGAACGACGGAGTTGCGGGGCCTTTGTCAGTTCGTTGACCCCGTCCACTCACCTCACCTCGTAGGCCGACAGGTCCGTGATGGTCGGCGTCTCGCCGGTCAGCGGGTTGTCGGGATCCCAGGCGTAGCGCAACGTCTCGAAGCGCAGGCCGCGGCCGTCGACCATCAAGAGCCGGCCGACCAGGCCCTCGCCGAAGCCGACAATCTCGCGTGCGACCTCCACGGCCATCAGCGAGCCGATCACGCCCGTGAAGGCGCCCAAAATGCCGGCCTCGGCGCAGGCCGGCACGGTGCCGGGCGGCGGCGGCTCCGGAAACAGGCACCGATAGGTCGGGTTCGGCGTGCCGTCGGGGCCGCGCTCGTGCGGCCGCAGCGTCGTGATGGTGCCGTCGAAGATGCCGACCGCCCCGGTGACCAGCGGCCGCTTCGCCAGGCAGCACGCATCGGAGACCAGATAGCGGGTGGTGAAATTGTCCGAGCCGTCGACGACCAGATCGTAGCGGTCGATCAGATCGAGCGCGTTCGTCGGCCCGATCCGGGTCGGGTGCCGCTCGACCGTGACATGCGGGTTGAGCCGGCCGATCACCTCGGCGGCGCTGTCGACCTTCGGCCGGCCGAGATCGGGCGTCGCATGGATCACCTGGCGCTGCAGGTTGGAGAGCGACACCACGTCGTCGTCAACGATGCCGAGCGTGCCGACGCCGGCGGCGGCGAGATAGAGGAGCAGCGGCGCGCCGAGGCCGCCGGCCCCCACCACCAGCACCCGCGCGGCCTTCAGGGCCGCCTGGCCGGGGCCGCCGACCTCGTGCAGCACGATGTGGCGGGCGTAGCGCTCCAGCTCGTCGGGGGTCAGCATCGTGGCACCTTTCTCGCCTCGCCCGGTTTGGCTAGGGTCGTCGCGCTCTACCACGTTCGGGAGGCCGGAATGAACCGTGTCGCGCCGCTCCTTGTCGCCGCCCTGCTCGCCGGCACGACCGCCGGCACCGCGCCGGCGGCAGCGCAAGCCCCCGGCCCGGCGGCTCCGCCGGCCCGCAAGCCCGCGGCCCCGGCGGCGGCGACCCCGAAACCCGCTCCGAAGCCCGTCACGGTGCCGGCCTGGGCGGGCGTCGCCGAGGCGGAGCGCATGGCCGTGCAATCGGACCTGATCTGGACCGGCGACTACAACGGGGTGATCGGCCCGGAGTTCGGCGAGCGTGCCTTCGCGGCCGTGAAGGCCTTCCAGAAGCGCTACGGCTTCAAGGAGACCGGCACGCTCGATCCGGCCGAGCGCAGCCGCCTCGCCGCGGCCGCCCAGGCCGCGCAGGCGCATGTCGGCTGGACGATGCGCGACGACCGGGCGAGCGGCGTGCGGCTCGGCCTGCCGGCCGGCCTCGCCCCCCAGGCGAGCCCGGCCGCGGGCGGCAACGGCACCCATTGGCAGTCCGGCAAGGGCGAGGTGCAGGTCGACACCTTCCGCATCGTCGGGCCGGACGTGTCGCTCTCGCGCGCCTTCGAGCAGCAGAAGAAGGAGCCGAAGACCCGCAAGCCCGACTACGCGGTGATGAAGGGCGACTTCTTCGTGGTCTCCGGGTTCCAGGGACTGAAGAAGTTCTATGTGAGGGCGCACGGCCGCGGCACCGAGGTGCGCGGCATGGCGCTCTTCTACGACCAGAGCCTGGAGGGGACGCTGGATCCGGTGGCGGTGGCGATGTCGAGCGCCTTCGTGCCGTTCCCGGAGAGCACGGCCGGCGTGCCGGCGCCGCGCCGGCGGGTGGAGTATGCCAGCGCCGTCGTGGTGAGCCCGACCGGCGACCTCGTCACCGAGGCGCGCGCGCTGGAGCAATGCCGCAGCGTCCAGGTCGCCGGGCGCGGCTATGCCGAGCTGCGGGCGACCGCCGACGGCCTCGCGCTGCTGCGCCTCTACGGTGCCCAGAACCTCGCCGCGCTACCGCTGGCCCCGGCCGGCACGGTCGGCGCGGTCGGCACGCCGGCCGCCGATGTCACGCTGGTCGGCGTCGCCGATCCGGACCGCCAGGACGGCGCCGGCGTCGTCTCGACGCTGACGGCCCGCACCGGGCCGGGCGGCGCCCTCGCGACCGCGCCGCCCCCGGGCTTCGGCGGGGCCGCGGCAATCGACGCCGGCGGCCGCCTCGCCGGCGTGGTCCGGGTCGCCCCCACCCAGGTAGCGGGTCCGGGCGCCGGCGGCGCCGGGCTGATCCCGGCCGACGCGGTCCGGCGGCTGCTCGCGCAGGACGGCGTGACGCCCGCGACCTCGCCGGCCGGCGATCCGAAAGTCGCCGTGGTTCGGGTGATCTGCGTGCGGGAGTGACGATCCCGGCCGGTCTGGGCTCCCTCCGGTGTCATCGCCGGGCCCGACCCGGAGATTCACCTTTCTCTGCGAGAGAGTGCTTTTCGGAGACTTCGATGGATGCGCGGGTCGAGCCCCGCGCATGACGTGCTCAGGCGCGGGGCGCCTGGACGCGGATCGAGCACTGCGCCGGTACCTGGCCGGGCAACGGAACGCCAGCCTCCGGCGCGTTCGTCCGCGACAACCCGCCGCTGCCGCCTCCTGCAAACCGTTCGCAACAATGATTGACAGGGTCGCGCGTCGCGCCCATTCTATTTTGCAAATAATTCGCAATTGCGAACGAGCGGCGTCCGCCGCGGGAGGAGAAGCAGGATGACGACCGGCCGCCGGCTGGTGTGGTGTCGCGGGCGCCTGGGGCTGCCCGTCACCGTGCTGCTCGTTCTCTCGCTCTTGGTTCCGACCGCCGGAGTGCTCCGGTCCGGACCGGCCGTCGCGCAAGGCGCCGCCCCGGCCCGGCCGCCCGGTGCGCCCCTCAAGGTCGTCACCACCTTCACGGTGATCGCCGACATCGCCAAGAACGTCGCGGGCGATCGCGCCGTGGTCGAATCGATCACCAAGCCGGGCGCCGAGATCCACGACTACCAGCCGACCCCGCAGGACATCGTGCGGGCACAGGGCGCCGACCTCGTCCTGTGGAACGGCTTCAACCTCGAACGCTGGTTCGAGAAGTTCCTCGACAACCTGCGCGAGGTGCCGAGCGTCGTCGTCACCGAGGGCATCACGCCGCTCGGCATCCGCGAGGGGCCGTACACGGGCAAGCCCAATCCGCACGCCTGGATGTCACCGACCAACGGGCTCGTCTATGTGGAGAACATCCGCAAGGCGCTCACCGCGCGCGACCCGGCGAACGCCGAGGCCTATGCCCGCAACGCCGCGGCGTATGCGGAGCAGATCAAGGCGCTCGACGCGCCGCTACGGGCGCGGCTCGCCGCGATTCCCGAGCCGCAGCGCTGGCTGGTCACCAGCGAGGGGGCGTTCTCGTATCTGGCGCGCGACTATCGCCTGCGCGAGGCCTATCTGTGGCCCATCAACGCCGACGAGCAGGGCACGCCACGCCAGGTCCGCAAGGTCATCGACCTGGTGCGCGAGAGCAAGATCCCGGTGGTCTTCTCGGAGAGCACCATCTCGGACAAGCCGGCCAGGCAGGTCGCGCGCGAGACCGGCGCCCGCTACGGCGGCGTTCTCTATGTCGACTCGCTCAGCGCCGCCGGCGGCCCGGTGCCGACCTATCTGGATCTGCTGAAGGTCACGGTCGAGACCATCGCGAAGGGCTTCGGGCAATGATCGGGGTTCTCACATGCACGCCCCGATGACGCCCGCGCGCACGATCCTGGCGGCTTCCGAGATGCCGACCACGGCTGCGGGCCACGACGGTATCCGGGTCGACCGCGTGTCCGTCACCTACCCGAACGGTCTGACGGCGGTGCGCGACGCCTCCTTCGCGCTCGATCCCGGCACCATCTGCGCGTTGGTCGGCGTCAACGGATCGGGCAAGTCGACGCTGTTCAAGGCGATCATGGGCTTCGTGCGGCCGTCCGCCGGGCAGGTGCGGCTCGCCGGCCTGCCGGTCGCGGCGGCGCTGAAGCGCAACATCGTCGCCTACGTGCCGCAGAGCGAGGACGTCGACTGGAACTTCCCCGTCCTGGTCGAGGACGTGGTGACGATGGGCCGTTACGGCCACATGAACCTGTTCCGCATCGCCTCGCGCGAGGACCGCCGCAAGGTCGACGCGGCGCTGGAGCGGGTCGGCATGACGGCGTTCCGCAAGCGCCAGATCGGCGAGCTCTCGGGCGGGCAGAAGAAGCGCGTGTTCCTCGCTCGCGCGCTCGCCCAGGAGGGCCGCATCGTCCTGCTCGACGAGCCGTTCACGGGCGTCGACGTGACCACCGAGGCGGCGATCGTCGCACTGCTGCGCGAGCTGCGCGCCGCCGGCCAGGTGATGCTGGTGTCCACCCACGATCTCGGCAGCGTGCCGGACTATTGTGATCAGGTCGTGCTGCTCGACCGCACCGTCGTCGCGGCCGGACCGACCGCGACGGTGTTCACCCGCGCGAACCTCGAGCGCACCTTCGGGGGCGCGCTGCGCAACTTCAGCCTCGGCGGTGCCGCCCTGCACCAGGACGCCGACCGCCGCAGTCTCACGGTGCTGACCGACGACGAGCGGCCGCTCGTCTTCTATGGCGACGATGGCCGCGACGGCGCCGACCGCGCGCCCGACGACACGACCGGGCGGAGCTGACATGGACACGCTCGTCGCCGAGCTGCTCGTCCCGTTCGGGTACGACTACATGCGCAAGGCCATCTGGGTCAGCGCGCTCGTCGGCGGCACCTGCGCGGTCCTCTCCAGCTATCTGATGCTCAAGGGCTGGTCGCTGATGGGTGACGCGCTCGGGCATTCGATCGTTCCGGGCGTCGCGATCGCGGCGATTTTCGGCGCACCCTTCGCGGCCGGGGCCTTCGCGGCCGGCCTCCTCGCCTCGCTCGCCATGGTCGTCGTGCGGCAGAAGTCGCGACTGCGCGAGGACGCCGTCATCGGCCTCGTCTTCACCACGCTGTTCGCGCTCGGCCTGCTGATCGCCTCGCTGCGGCCGACCGCGGTGAGCATCCAGACCATCGTGCTCGGCAACGTCCTCGCCATCGCCGACGAGGACGTGGTGCAGATCGTGATCATCGCGGCCGTGTCGCTTCTGGTGATGGCCGTCGTCTGGAAGGACATGATGGTGACGTTCTTCGACGAGGCGCACGCCCGTTCCATCGGCCTGCGGGTCGGCGCCCTGAAGATCGTCTTCTTCACCCTGCTCAGCGCCTGCACGGTGGCGGCCCTCCAGGCGGTCGGCGCCTGCCTGGTGATCGCCATGGTGGTGACGCCGGGCGCCACCGCCTATCTGCTCACCGACCGGTTCGGCCGGCTGATCGCGATCAGCGTCGCGCTCGGCGTGACGACCAGCGCGATCGGCGCCTATCTCAGCTACTTCCTCGACGGGGCGACGGGCGGCGTGATCGTCACGTTGCAGACGCTCGTCTTCCTCGCCGCCTTCGTGTTCGCGCCGAAGCACGGCGTGCTCGCCGCGCGCCGCCGCCGCGCCGCGACCCTGGGGGCCGTGTCGTGAGCCTGATCGTCGACTGGATCGCCGGCCCGCTCGCCTATCCGTTCATGCAGCGCGCACTTCTCGTCGCCGTGCTGGTCGGCGCGGTCTGCGCGGTGCTGTCGTGCTTCCTGGTGCTCAAGGGCTGGTCACTGATGGGCGACGCGGTCTCGCACGCCGTGCTGCCCGGCATCGTGCTCGCCCATGTGGCCGGCCTGCCGCTGGCGCTCGGCGCCTTCGCGGCCGGGCTCTCCTGCGCGCTCCTCACGGGCTATCTCAAGGAGAACAGCCGGGTGAAGGAGGACACCGTGATGGGCATCGTGTTCTCCGGCATGTTCGGCCTCGGCCTGGTTCTGTTCACCTGGGTCGACACCGACCAGCATCTCGACCACATCCTGTTCGGCAACGTGCTCGGCGTGACGGCCCGCGACGTGATCGAGACCGCCGTGGTCGCCGGCGGCACGCTCCTCGTCGTGCTGGCGTTCCGCCGCGATCTCCTCCTCTACTGCTTCGATCCGGGCCATGCCCGCACCATCGGCCTGCCGGTGCGTGTGCTGCACTACGGCCTCTTGGTGCTGCTCGCGCTCACCATCGTGGCGGCCCTCAAGGCGGTCGGCATCATCCTGGTGATCGCCATGCTGATCGCGCCGGGCGCCACCGCCTATCTGCTCACCGACCGGTTCGGCCGCATGCTGGCGATCGCCGCCGCGAGCGCCGTCACCTCGGCCGTGGTCGGCACGCTGGCGAGCTTCCACATCGACGGCGCTCCCGGCGCCTGCATCGTGCTCACGCAAGCCGCCCTGTTCGGCCTCGCCTTCCTGATCGCGCCGCGCCACGGCGTTCTGGCGCGCCAGGCACGCGCAGCCGAAGCGGGCTGATGCGTCGCGACCGAACATTCCAGCGGCGTTGCGGTCCGGCAACAGCGTCTCGCAAAGCGCTGCCAGAGAGCGAAAATCGCACTTTCGAATCATTCTAACATATTGAATTCGTTGTCGAACTTACTTGACGCGAACGACTTGCAACTGCACGGTGCGGCCATTGTGGCCGCGGGGGCGGCCAAAAGGGGGTTTGTCATGACATCGGATCGTCGCGCTGTCGCGCGTTTCTCGTCGCCTCGGCGCAGCCTGCTCGCGGCCGCCCTGTTCGGAGCGAGCGTGGTGCTCGGCGGTCCGGCCGGCGCCTCCGAGCCGTCTCACGACGACGGCCTGGATACCGAGCACATCTTCGGCATCACGATGGGCTCGGACATCGGCGAGAAGGGTGAATTCGAGATGGAGCTCGAGACCTTCTCGGGCATCGCGAAGCGCTACGGCACCTACTTCTCGACCGCGACGCACACCCACTTCAAGTACACGGTGACGGACAACTTCCGGGTGGCGCCGGGCTTCACGTTCGGCTCGCACCGCATCCGCGGCGTCGAGGGTCTCGACACTCTGAGCGAGGCGAACCTCCACGAAGCCTCGGTCGAGATGCGCTACAAGGTGCTCGACCGGCACAGGGATCCGTTCGGCCTGACGGTCAACTTCGAGCCCGGCTGGGCCGGCGTCGATCCGACCTCGGGGCGCCGCACCGAGGCCTGGGGCACGGTGCTGTCGCTCCTGATGGACAAGGAGATCCTCAAGGACAAGCTGTTCGGCGCCGTCAATGTCGGCTGGTCGGGCGGCACCTCGCGCGAGCTCGGCACCCGCGACTGGGCGCGCGATTCCGAATGGGCGATCCACGGCGCGCTGTCGTACCAGTTCCGGCCGCTCACCCTGATCGGCGTCGAAACCCGGTATCTGCGCTCCTACGGGACGCTCGGCCTCTCCGACTTCAGGGGCGAGGCGCTTTATATCGGTCCGACCTTCCACATGATGCTGTCGAAGGTGATCGGCCTGTCGGGCACCTGGAACCACCAGGTCGCCGGCAAGGCGGTCGGCGATCCGCGATCGCTCGATCTCACCAATTACGAGAAGAACCAGGTTCTGCTGCGCCTGACCGCGCATTTCTGATCAGATCGTGCCGGTCTCGACGATCGGCACGATCTTCCACGTGAGCCCGCGTCCCGGCAGCTCCGCCGCGAGCGTCGCCAAGACCTCGCGGATGGCCGCCTCGGGGAGCGTCACGGTGATCTCCACCACCTTCGTATGGCCGCGAATCTGCTCGATGACACTGTTATAGATCGCGGCGTCACCGTGGAACCGCACGTCGCGGGACACGAAGCCGGCGCGTGCCGCGACCTCGTTGTCGAGCATCACGTCGATCACGGTCTCCTCGAGCGCGGCCGGGATCTGGAGGACGAGGGACCGGAGGACGAGGGCCGTCGGGGTCATGCCGGCGACACCTTCGGTAGGCCGAAGCGGCGGTAGAGGATCGGCAGGATCAGAAGCGTCAGCGCGGTCGAGCTGACCAGGCCGCCGATCACCACGACGGCGAGAGGCCGCTGCACGTCGGAGCCCGGCCCCTGGGCGAACAGGAGCGGCACCAGCCCGAAGGCCGTGATGCTGGCGGTCAGCAGGATCGGCCGCAGCCGGCGGCGCGCGCCGGTGACGACGATATCCTCCACGGGCAATCCTTCGTCGCGGAGCTGATTGAAGCACGACACCAGCACGAGCCCGTTGAGAACCGCGATGCCGAGCAGCGCGATGAAGCCGATGGACGCCGGCACCGACAGGTACTCGCCCGAGCCGAGCAGGCTGAACACGCCGCCGATCAGCGCGAACGGAATGTTGACGAACACGAGCAGCGCCTGGCGCACCGACACGAAGGTGACGAACAGCAACAGGAAGATCAACACCAGGGCGAGCGGCACCACGACGGCGAGCCGAGCGGCGGCCCGCTGCTGGTTCTCGAACTGTCCGCCCCAGACGAGCGTGTAGCCGTCCGGCAGCGGCACCTTGTCGGCGACGGTCCGCTTCGCCTCGTCGACGAAGCCGACGAGATCGCGGCCGCCGACATTGCTCTGCACCAGCGCGAGGCGGCGGCCGTTCTCGCGGTCGATCTTCACGGGTCCGTCGACCCGCTCGAGCTTCGCCACACTGGTGAGCGGCACCGCCTTGCCGTCGTCGAGGACGAGGCTGAGATCGGCGAAGCGGGCGGGCTGCTCGCGCAGCGAGTCGGTGCCGCGCAACAGCACCGGGGTGCGCCGGCCGTCCTCGACGACGACGCCGAGCGTCTTGCCCTCGATCTGGGTGCGCAGCGCCTCGGTCAGGCCGTCGACGTCGAGGCCGAGCCGTCCGGCCCGCAGCCGATCGATGCGGGCGCCCAGATACTGACTGCCGGTGTTGAGCGTGGTGCGCACGTCTTCGCTTCCCGCGATGCCGCGCAGCACGCCGGTGATCTCCTCGGCGAGACGGTTGAGGGTGTCGATCTCGGGACCGAAGATCTTCACGACGACGTCGCCGCGCGCTCCGATGATCATTTCCTGCACCCGCATCTCGATCGGCTGGGTGAAGCTGAAACCGATGCCGGGCAACTGGGCGAGTGCCTTGCGCAGCTCGCCGATCAGCCACGCCTTGTCGCCGGGCCGGCGCCAGTCCTCCGGCGGCTTCAACAACAGATAGGTGTCGGTCTGGTTGAGGCCCATCGGATCGAGGCCGAGCTCGTCCGACCCGGTGCGGGCGACGATGCCGGTCACCTCCGGCACGTCGGTCATGATGGTCTTCTGGATGCGGAGGTCGAGCGCGAGGCTCTGCTCCAGGCCGATCGACGGCAGCTTCTCGACGCTGAGGATCGGCGAGCCTTCCTCCATCACCGGCATGAAGGTCTTGCCGAGCTGGGCGTAGGCGAAGCCGGTGGCGACGAAGGCGACGACCGCGACCGCCAGCACGGTCTTCTCGCGGCGGAGCGCGAAGGCGAGCACCGGGTCGTAGGCGGCGCCGATGCGGCGCACCAGCCAGGTGTCGCCGTGGCCGCCGGGTTTCAGCAGCAGCGAGGCGAGCACGGGAATGGCGGTCAGTGCGATCAGCAGCGAGCTCGTCAGCGCGAACACGATGGCGAGCGCCACCGGGATGAACAGCTTGCCCTCCAGGCCCTGGAGCGACAGGAGCGGCAGGAACACGATGACGATCACGGCGATGCCGGACGTCACCGGCACGGCGACCTCCTGCATGGCGTGGAAGATGCGGTGCAGGAACGGCACGCGGCCATGGTGCCGGTCGTTCGCCAGATGCGCGACGATGTTCTCGACCACGACGACCGAGGCGTCGATCAGCATGCCGATGGCGATCGCCAGCCCGCCGAGACTCATCAGGTTGGCCGACATGCCGACCTGCCGCATCAGGACGAAGGTGGCGAGCGCGGAGAGCGGCAGCGTCACCGAGACCACCAGGGCGGCGCGCCAGTCGCCGAGGAACAGCACCAGCAGCACGACGACGAGCGCGATCGCCTCGATCAGCGAGCGCGATACCGTCCACACGGCGCGCGAGACGAGGTCGCCGCGGTCGTAGAAGATCCGGATGTTCACGCCCGGCGGCAGCGTCGGGGCGAGCTCGGCGAGCTTCTTCCTCACGCCGTCGACGACGTCCCGGGCATTGGCGCCGCGGAGCCCGAGCACGAGCCCCTGCACGGCCTCGTCGGCGCCGTCGCGGGTGACGGCGCCGTAACGCGTGATGCTGCCGATCCGCACCTCGGCGAGGTCGCCGATCCGCACCGGCTTGCCGTCCCGCACCGTCACCACGATGGTGCGCAGGTCGTCGAGCGCCTTGACGCCGCCGTCGACCCGCACGAGCAGCACCTCCTCGCCGTCGGCGAGGCGGCCGGCCCCGCCGCTGCGGTTGTTGGTCTCGATCGCCTTCTGCAGCATCTCGATCGAGACGCCGCGCGCCGCCATCGCGAGATTGTCGGGCACGACCTCGAAGGAGCGCACGTAGCCGCCGAGCGAGTTGACGTCGGCGACACCCGGCAGGGTGCGCAGCGCCGGGCGGATCGTCCAGTCGAGCAGGGTGCGGCGCTCGGCGAGCGACAGCGTGCCGCCCTCGATCGTGAACATGAACATCTCGCCGAGCGGCGTGGTGATCGGGGCGAGCCCGGCCGTGACGCCGGGCGGCATGTCCTTGACGACGCCGGCGAGGCGCTCGGCGACCTGGTTGCGGGCCCAGTAGATGTCGACGCCGTCCTCGAAGTCGATCGTCACGTCGGCCAGCGCGTATTTGGTGACGGAGCGGAGAATCTTCTTGTTGGGGATGCCGAGCAGCTCGAGCTCGAGCGGTGCGGTGACGCGCGTCTCCACCTCCTCGGGCGTCATGCCCGGCGCCTTGGCGATGATCTTCACCTGCACGGGCGAGACGTCCGGAAAGGCGTCGATCGGCAGCTGGGTGAACGCCCAGGTGCCGGCGCCGACCAGCAGCACGGTGGCGAGCACCACGAGCAGGCGGTGCGCCAGCGAGAACTCCACGAGGCGGTCGAGCATCAGTCGACCCCTCCGAGGCCCTGCCACGCGCCCTTGAGCGCGGCCATGCCGCGCACGACGACACGCTCGCCGCCCTGGAAGGCGCCGCTCACCACGGCGAAGTCGGGCATCTCCTCGTGGACCGTCACCGGGGTCGGGACGAAGCCGTCGTCGGTCTGCACGAACACGAAGGCATCGGGACCACGGCGGACGACGGCGCCGTTGCGCACCCGCCACTCGGCCACGCTTCCGTCGATCGGCACGATCACGGCCTCGACCACCAGGCCGGGCCGCAACCGACCGCACGCCCGGCTGCACTCCGCCCGGACCGCGATCGTCTGCGCGGTCGGATCGACGGTCGTGCCGACCGAGACGACCCGGCCGGTGACCTCGAATCCCTCGATCGTCACCGCGGCGCCGACCGCGATCTTCTCGGCCCGTCCGGCCGGCACCTGGATCTCGATCCACAGCGGGTCGAGTTGCGCGAGACGATAGAGCGGGGCCAGGGCCTCGACGGTCTGGCCCGGCGCCGCCATGGTCTCGATCACGGTGCCGTCGACGGGCGCCGTCACGGTGAGGCGGGGGTCGAGCGTCTGGTCGACGACGAGCTTGTCGATCGCGGCGTCGCTCATGCCGTAGTGGCGCAGCGCCTGCCGGTGCTCGGCCGTGGTGGCGCGCGCCTGCGCGTACTCGCTGCCGGTCTGGACGACCTGCTTGCGCGGCACGGCGCCGTAGGGCGACAACGACTGCTCGCGCTCGAAGGTCTCGCGCAGAAGCTGCTCCTTGCCGTGGGCGACGAGAAAATCGGCCTGTGCCTTGGCGAGTGCCGGGCTCTGCAGCTCGGCCAGCACCGCGCCGGCACGGACCGCCTGGTCGAGGGTCGCCGTCATGGTCTCGATGCGGCCGCCGAGCGGGGCATTCAGGACGCGGCTGCGATTCGGTGGCACGATCACCCGGGCCGGGAAGCGCAGGCCCGCCGTGGCCGGCCGTTCCTCGATGCGGGCGGTCTCGATGCCCACCCGTTCGGCCTGCACGGCCGTGATGGGCAACGCCTCGGCGGCGCGGGCAGGCTCGATGCGCGCCGCCAGGGTGGCGGTGCAGCCCGCGAGGAGGCCGCACAAGAGAAGGTACGTGGTTCTGGTCATGATGTCGGCTCGGGCGTCGGCACCCGGAAGGCTCCGGCGCCATGGCCCGACTTTCGGTCGGGACGCCTGACAGACGGCTGACGGCGCGAGGGCCGGTGGGCGCGCTCCCGATGCGCGGTGGCCGGGCGGCCCCCGGACGACCGGCGTTGCGTGGCTGTCATCTACTTTTCGTAATTCTCGGGGGACATCCCCATGGGGACATCCCCGAAGGAGACGCCCCGGGGAATCCGGCGGTGTTGTCGGCTCGACACAACCGGCGACAAACCATGGCCTGCCGCCGTCGTGACGGTGCGGAACGTAAGAATGCGGTTTATGGACGACAAATGCGAACCCGTATCCTGATCGAGACCGCCGCTGTCGGGGCGCTGCTCGTGGCCGGTCCGGCCGGGGCGGCGGATCTCCGCGCGGGTGCAGGCGCGGGCGCTTCGTCCGGCTCGGTGCCGCTCGCCTATTGGAGCGGCGCCTTCGTCGGGGCTCATGGGGGCTGGACGACGGGGCACGCGGAGGGCATGGCGCGCGAGGCGGCCGGCACGGTCGTTCCGGTACGGGTGGATCTGTTCGAACCCTACGATCTGGCGAAAGGCACCGGCAGCTACAGCCTCGGCCTGCATGCCGGCTACAACTGGGCCCTTCCGTCCCGGTGGGTCGTCGGCGTCGAGGCCGACATCACGACGCCGAACACGATCGGCACTGCCCGGACCGTCGTCTCGCCCGGCGGCGACCAAACGGCGTTCGGCGAGGCCGTCACCCTGGCGGGCACGCTGCGCGGCCGGGTCGGCTACGCCTTCGACAGCTGGCTCGCCTACGCGACGGCCGGCTTCGCCTGGTCCTTCGACCGGATGACCGCGACGCCGAACCCGGGCGCCGCGACCGGTGACGAGCAGGCCGACGGGACGGTCGCGGCCCGCCTGTGGCGGTTTGGTTGGGCGGCGGGCGGCGGGCTCGAGATTCCGCTGACGCCGGCCTGGTCGGCCCGCGCCGAGTATCTCTACACCGGGTTCGGCACCGACGGCGTGACGCTGCCGGGCGGCCGAGCTCTGTCCGCCGACCTCTCCGCCCACACCATCCGGCTGGGCCTCGACTACCGGCTCGGCGAAGGACGCTCGCCCTTCGATCCGCTCGCCACCGGCGTGTCGGGCCTGGAGACCGACCGTTTCGCCTTCCACGGCCAGACCACGTACACGCATCAGTACGCATCGCCGTTCCGCTCGCCCTATGCCGGCCAGAACAGCTTCTATCCGAACCAGGCCCGGCAGACCTTCGACGCCACCTTCTACATCGGCATGCGCCTGTGGGACGGCGCCGAGCTGTGGGTCAATCCCGAGATCGACCAGGGCTTCGGGCTGAGCCGCAGCTTCGGCGTCGCCGGCTTTCCGAGCGGCGAGGCCTACAAGGCCGGCGCCGACTATCCGTATGCACGGCTGCCCCGCGCCTTCCTGCGCCAGACCATCGATCTCGGCGGCGAGACCGAGACGGTCGAGGGGGGGATCAACCAGTTCTCCGGCAAGCAGACGAGCGACCGGCTGGTGATCACGGTCGGCAAGTTCTCGGTCGGCGACGTGTTCGACACCAACAAATACGCCCACGATCCGCGCACCGATTTCCTCAACTGGGCGCTCGCCGACACCGGCACGTTCGACTACGCCGCCGATGCGTGGGCCTTCACCTACGGCGCCACGGTCGAATGGTATCGCGGCGACTGGACGTTCCGGGCCGGTGCCTTCGACCTGCCGAAGGTGCCGAACAGCACCGATCTCGACCCGACCTTCCAGCAGTTCGAGTTGGTCGGCGAGGTCGAGCGCCGTCACGAGATCGCCGGGCGCAAGGGCAAGGTCGCCGTCACCGGCTTTCTCAACCGCGCCCGGCTCGCCACCTTCGACGACGCCATCGCCTACGGCCAGCTCACCGGCACGACCCCGGACCTCGCCGCGGTGCGCCGCTATCGCAGCAAGACCGGGCTGTCGGTCAACGTCGAGCAGGAGATCACGCCGACCGTCGGGGCGTTCCTGCGCGCCGGCTTCAACAGCGGGAACGTCGAGACCAACGCCTTCACGGACATCTCGCGTGCCCTCGCGGGCGGGCTCGTCCTGTCCGGCCGGATGTGGTCGCGACCCGACGACACCATCGGCATCGCCGGCATCGTCAACCAGATTTCGCCGTCTCACGTCGCCTATCTGAACGCCGGCGGTCTCACCGCGATCCTGGGCGACGGGATGCTTCCCAATCCGGGCCGCGAAAAGATCGTGGAAACCTATTATGCGTTTCCGCTCGGCTTCGGGACTTGGCGCATGACGCTCGATTATCAGTTCGTCAGCAATCCCGGTTATAATCGCGATCGTGGTCCGGCTTCGGTGTTCGGAACACGCCTGCGCTCGACGTTCTGATCACGTCCGCGTCGTCGTGGCGCCCGAGTGGCATGAGGAAGCGGCGCACGCCTGCGTGCTCGCACCGGGAATCATGAACGTATGTTCAGAGTTGCGACCTGCATCGTGGCGCGCGCGTTGCAGCAGACAGGAGTGATCGCGGCAGGCGCGCAGCAGCGACCGCGTCATCTCGCCGCGACTGCGGCCCGGACATTCCTGGGACGCGCCGTCCGGGGGCGCTTGTAAGGTTGATGTAAGCGACTGATGCGAGATTGCCGGGTGCCGGCTGGGCGGTGTCGGCCGCTGCGTCCGCACGACCGCCACGGTCCGAATCCGACACCGAACCGACGAACGCACGACACCCAATACCGACATACGCAAAACCTACGATACCAAGACACGCTACCAAGACACGCGATACCCAAGACCGACAACGAAGACCGACAACGAACCCCTAAGACCGACGACAAGCGTTCACCCCCCGACAGCACGGTTCCGCCATGACATCGACCCTCGGCAGAGTGCGGCTACCGCGCGGCATCGCCGTGCATCTCGGATCGTGACCGGATCGGCGGAGGATCCTGATATGGCGGGACGATTCGGCTGGCGCGGGCGCATCGTCGCGATCGGGGCGTTGCTGGTGGTGGCGGCCGGCGCCGGTGCGACCTGGACGCTGGCCGGCCGCGGCAAGCTCCCCGGCGCGACCGCCGCCACCGCGGCGGCTGACGCGCCGCATGCCAAGCCCCAGCGCAGCGGCTTCTATCGTCTCAAGGACAGCGAGTGGAGCACGGTGGCGGTCGAGCCGGTCGCCGAGCACGCGTTCCGCTGCCAGCACATCACCGAGGGCAAGATCCAGATCGACGAGGACCACGCGACGCCGGTGGTCTCGCCCTATGCGGGCCGGGTGAACCGGATCCTGGTGAAGGCGGGCGACACGATCGTCCGCGGCCAGACCCTGTTCGTCGTCGAGGCGACCGACATGGTGCAGGCGCAAAACGATTTCGTCGCCGCCGTCACCGGGCTCGCCAAGGCGCGCGCCGCTGCCGATTTCGCCCGCATCACCGACAAGCGCAGCCGCGATCTCTTCGACGCCAAGGCGGTGCCGCTGAAGGAGGTGCAGCAGGCGCAGGCGGCCCTCGCCGCCGCGACGAGCGACCTCGCCTCGGCCGAGACCGCGTTCGACGTCGCGCGCGACCGGCTGCGCCGGCTCGGCGCCGCCGAGGCGACGGTCGCGGATCTCGCCGCCGGCGGCCGCATCGACCCCGACATGCCGATCCCGGCGCCGCTCGCCGGCACGGTGGTGCAGCGCAAGATCGGCCCCGGCCAGTATGTCGGCGCCTCCGGCGAACCCGTCCTGGTGGTCGCCGACCTCTCCAAGGTGCGGCTCGTCGCCCATGTGCGCGAGACCGAGGCGGCGTCCATCCGGGTCGGCCAGCCGCTCACCTTCACGGTGCCGGCCTGGCCGGACCGCCGGTTCCACGGCGTCGTCGACTATGTCGCCTCCGAGATCGACGCCGGCAGCCGCCGCCTGACGGTGCGCGCCACGGTCGACAACACCGACGGCGACCTCAAGCCGGAGATGCTGGCGAGCGTCACCATCGACACCAACGGCACCGTGCTGGCGGCCGGCGTGCCGCGCGAGGCGCTGGTCGTCGAGGGCAACGTCGCCAAGGTGTGGGTGGTGCGCGACGACAAGGGGATCGAGCTGCGCCGCGTCGGCACCGGCATGACGGACCGCCGTATCGTCGAGATCGTCGACGGCCTCAAGCCGGGCGAGCGCATCGTCGCCGGCGGCAGCCTGCTGATCGATCGCATCGCGAGCGGACGCTAGGGCGGTTTTCAGTCGCGATGGATCAGACCTCGTTTCCGCTCGTCCCCGCGAAGGCGGGGATCCCGGGCCGCGCGACCGGCGGCTCCCGGATCGTCTCCTGCCTGCTCGCCGCCGCCGTCGCCAGTGCCCTCGTTCTGGCGCCCGGCGTCGCGCCGGCCTTCGTGCCGAGCAAAGAGGGCAACCGGGTCCGGGTGACGCCCGATCAGGAGCACCAGATCGTCGTCGAGCGGATCGAGCCGCGCGATTTCAGGGTGCGCAAGCTGGCGATCGGCCAGGTCTCCTACGACGAGGACGCGACCACGGTGGTCTCGTCGCCGTTCTCCGGGCGCGTGGCGCGGCTGATCGCCAAGCTCGGCGAGCGGGTCGAGCCCGGCGCGCCCCTCGTCGAGCTCGACAGCGTCGACGTGCTGCCGCCCCAGAACGACCACGTCGCCGCGGTCGGCGCGCTGACCAAGGCGAAGGCGCAGCTCGATCTCGCCCGCACGGCCGAGACCCGCGCCCGCGCCCTCTACGAGCAGAAGGCCGGCGCCCTGAAGGACTGGCAGCAGGCACAGGCGCTGCTCGTCGCCGCCGAGAGCGACCTGCGGGCGGCCGAGACGGCCGTCGAGGCGTCGCGCCAGCGGCTGCGCATCATCGGGCGCAGCGACGAGGAGATCGCCGATCTGGCGGCCCGCCGCGTCACCAGCCGAAGCGTGATCATCAAGGCGCCGATCGCCGGCACCGTGACGGCCCGCAAGGTGGCGGTCGGCCAGCATGTCCGCGGCGAGCTGTCCGAGCCGCTCTACGCGATCAGCGATCTCTCGACCATGTGGCTCAAGGCCCAGGTGCCGGAGGCGGACCTGGCGGCCGTGCGGGTCGGCGACCGGGTCGACGTGAAGATCTCGGCGCTGCCCGGGCGCCTCTTCAAGGCGCGCGTCGCCGTCATCGGCGCGGTGTCGGACGCCGTCACCCACCGCGTGGTGGTCCGGGCCGTGCTGCCCAATCCGGACGGCGCCCTGAAGGCCGAGATGTTCGCCGCCGTCACGATCGAGACCGGCGCGGGGCGCATGGCGCCTTCGGTGCCGGTGCGCTCGGTCATCCGCGAGGGCAGCCGCGACGTGGTGTGGATCGAGACCGAGCCGATGATCTTCGAGCGCCGCACCGTGACGCTCGGCATGGAGCAGGACGGCCGCTTCGAGATCAAGGACGGCGTCGCGATCGGCGACCGGGTGGTGACGGTCGGCGCCATCTTCGTCGAGAACGAGTGGCAGCAATAGGCGAGAGCGGCGTCGGTGGCCCATCTGGACAACGACTCCGCTCGTCCCCGCGACGGCTTCGCCCCGGGGACGATACGGCCAGGGACTCTGGATCTCCGCCTGCGCGGCAATGATCGGAATGCAGGACGGCCTCCGTCCTCACAGCACTGAACGGGTTCGGCCTTCCCATGTTGCGGCAACTCATCGCGTTCTGTCTCTCGCGCCGGCCCCTGGTGATGATCGCCTATGCGGCGTTCCTCGGCATCGGCTTCGTCGCCTTCCTCAACCTCAACATCGAGGCCTATCCGGACCCGGCGCCGCCGATCATCGAGATCATCGCGCAGCGGCCCGGCCAGTCGCCCGAGGAGATGGAGCGCTACGTCACCATTCCGATCGAGGTGGCCGTGGCGAGCACGCCGGGACTGAAGTTCATCCGCTCCAACACGGTCTATGCACTCTCCTTCATCCGCCTGCAGTTCGAGTACGGCCGCGACTATCACTTCGTGCGCCAGCAGGCACTCAACCGGCTCAAGGACGCCGAGCTGCCGGACGGCGTGCAGCCGGTGATCTCGCCGGCCGGCACCATCAGCGAGATCTTCCGCTACGAGCTGGTCGGTCCGCCCGGCATGAGCGTGATGGAGCTCAAGACCCTGCAGGACTGGGTGGTGGAGCGCCGGCTGCGCATCGTGCCCGGCGTCTCCGACGTGCTGGTGCTGGGCGGCAAGACGAAGGAGATCCAGGCCGAGATCGACATGGTGCGGATGATGGCGCACGGCATCACCATGCCGCAGATCATCCAGGCCATCTCGGCCGGCAACTCGAACGTCGGCGGCCGCACCATCGCGATGGGCGAGCAGCAGGTGAACGTGCGCGGCATCGGCGTCGCCACCTCGCTCGACGACATCCGCAACATCGTGCTGACCCAGCAGGGCGGCGCACCCGTGATGCTGTCGGACGTCGCCAACGTCCAGATCGGCTTCACGCCACGACTCGGCATGGCTGGCCGCGACGACAAGACCGACGTCGTCACCGGCATCGTGCTGATGCAGAAGTTCGAGCGCACCATGGACGTGGTGAAACGGGTGCGCGAGGCGGTGGAGAGGATCAACACCGACGGGAGTCTGCCGCCCGGCGTCAGGATCGTGCCGTTCTACGACCGCGGCGATCTCGTCGCCGTGACCGTGAACACGGTGCTGCACAACATGCTGTTCGGCATCGCGCTGATCTTCCTGATCCAGTGGGTGTTCCTCGGCAACCTGCGGTGCGCCCTGATCGTCGCCGGCACGATTCCGGTGGCGCTGTTCCTCGCCGTCATCATCACGGTGCTGCAGGGCGAATCGGCCAACCTCCTGTCGGTCGGCGCCATCGATCTCGGCATCATCATCGACGCCACCGTGATCATGCTGGAGAACATCTACCGGCATCTCGCCCACCACCATCCGGCGGTGCCGTCCACCTCCGGAACCAGCGAGCGGCTCGGCGACAAGCTGCATCGCGTGCTGGTCGCCGCCGTCGAGGTCGACAAGGCGATCCTGTTCTCCGTGCTGATCACCATCGCGGCCTTCATCCCGCTGTTCACCATGCGGGGCGTCGAGGGCCAGATCTTCGGCCCGATGGCACGCACCTACGCCTATGCGCTGCTCGGCGCCGTGATCGCCACCTTCACGGTGACGCCGGTGCTCTCCTCGATCCTGCTGCCGGAGCGGGTCGCCGAGGTCGAGACGCTCCTGGTGCGCGGGCTGCGCACCGTCTACATGGCGATCCTGCCGCGCGCCGTCCGCCACTATCGCATCGCCGTCACGGCGGCGGTCGCGTTCCTGGCCTTGTGCAGCGTCGCCGGCATGCGGCTCGGCACCGAGTTCCTTCCCAAGCTCGAGGAGGGCAATCTCTGGGTCCGCGCCATGATGCCGCCGACCATCACGCTCGAGGCCGGCATCGAGACGGTGGCGCGCATCCGCGACGTGATCAGGAGCTATCCGCCGGTCCGCACCGTGTTCTCCGAGCAGGGCCGCGGCGACGACGGAACCGATCCGGACGGCTCGTTCCTGGCCGAGTTCTTCGTGCCCCTCAAGCCGTTCGAGGAATGGCCGAAGGGCATGACCAAGGAGGATCTGGTCAAGGCGCTCTCCGAGCGGCTCAACCGCGAGTTCGTCGGCATCGACTTCAACTTCTCGCAGTACATCCAGGACAATATCGAGGAGGCCGTCTCGGGCGTGAAGGGCGAGAACTCGATCAAGATCTTCGGTCGCGATCTGGTCGAGCTCGAACGGCTGTCGCGCGGCGTCAAGTCGGAGATCGGCAAGGTGCCGGGCGTCACCGATCCGGCCGCCTTCAGCCTGCTCGGCCAGCCCAACCTGATCATCAGGATCGACCGCGCCAAGGCGGCCCGCTACGGCTTCTCGATCGCCGACATCAACGCCGTCGTGCAGGCGGCGATCGGCGGCCAGCAGGTGGCGCGCGTCTACGAGGGGGAGATGAACTTCGCCCTCACGGTGCGGCTGGCGCCCGAATATCGGGCCAATGTCGACGCCATCCGGTCGATCCCGGTGGCGCTGCCGAACGCCGATCCCAAGCTGCCGACCTCCTACGTGCCGCTCGGCGAGCTCGGCGACGTCAAGCTCGTCACCGGCGCCGCCTACATCTACCGCGAGAACAGCCAGCGCTTCGTGCCGCTCAAATACTCGGTCCGCGGCCGCGATCTCGGCTCCACGGTCGAGGAGGCGCAGGAGAAGATCGCCGAGAAAGTGCCGCTGCCGGGCGGCTACAGGATGGAGTGGTCGGGCGAGTTCGGCGCCCTGCAGGAGGCGAAGGCGCGGCTCGCGCTGATCATCCCGCTCAGCCTTCTGATGATCCTGATGCTGCTCTACAGCCTGTTCAACAGCGTGCGCGACAGCCTCTTGGCGCTCTCCGGCATCCCGTTCGCGGTCGCCGGCGGCATCATCGGGCTCTACGTCGCCGGACTGAACGCCAGCGTGTCGGCGGCGGTCGGCTTCATCTCGTTGTTCGGCGTCTCGGCCATGGACGGCATCCTGCTCGTCTCCTACATCCGCCGCGCGCTCGAGCAGGGCGAGGGCACCGAGCAGGCGATCGTCGGCGCCGCCGAGACCCGCATGCGGCAGATCTTCATGACCGGCTTCTCGGCCTGCATCGGCCTGGTGCCGGCCGCGATCTCGACCGGCATCGGCGCCCAGGTGCAGCAGCCGCTCGCCGCCGTCATCGTCGGCGGCATGCTGTTCTCGCCGATCTGCAGCCTGTTGGTGATCCCGAGCCTCGCCCGCCTGGTGCTGCCGGAGGTGAAGCCGCGCGAGGTCGCCCCGGGGGCGACGCCGGCGCCGTCGCCGGCCCACTGAGCGGGCCGCCGGCCGCGGCGGCCCTGATCGACGACGGCGAGCAGTGGTCATGCCGGCTGCTCGCCGTCGACGCCGACCCCGGCGGGATGCTCGTCGGAGAGCGGCGTCTCGGCCGACAGGGGCCGACGCCGCGACAGCGCGGCGATGAGCACCGGCAGCACGATCAGGATCAGGATCGGCGCGACCAGGATGCCGCCCACCACCACCATGGCGAGGGGACGCTGCACCTGGGCACCGATGCCGGTCGAGATCGCGGCCGGCAGCAGGCCGACGCAGGCGGCCACGCAGGTCATCATCACCGGACGCATGCGCACCTCGGCGGCCTCGCGGATCGCGGCCAGCCGGTCGCGGCCGCCCTGCTCGATCGCCTGGTTGGCGCAGGTGAGCAGGATCACGCCCTCCATGGTGGCGATGCCGAACAGGGCGATGAAGCCCATCGCGGCCGAGACGCTGAACGGCGTGCCGGTGAGGGCGAGGGCGACGATGCCGCCGATCACCGCCATCGGAATGACGCTGACGGCGAGCAGCGTGTCGACGATCGAGCCGAAGTTGACGTAGAGCAGCACGGCGATCAGCAGGATCGTCAGCGGCACGACGATCTGGAGGCGCGCCAGAGCGGCGCGCAGGTTGCCGAACTCGCCCACCCATTCGAGCCGCGAGCCGGGCGGCAGCCGAACCTCGGCGTCGATCCGCGCCTGCGCCTCCGCGATGGTCGAGCCGAGATCGCGGCCGCGGACGCTGAACTTGATCGGGATGTAGCGCTCCTGGCCCTCGCGATAGATGAACGCGGCGCCCGAGACCAGCGACACCGAGGCGACGTCGCCGAGCGGGATCTGCACGATGCCGCCGCCCGGGGCCGTCGCGCCGATCGTCAGATGGCGGATCGCCTCGGGGCTGCGGCGAAACTCCGGGGCGAGACGAATCACGATCGGGAAGTGGCGGTCGCTGCCCGGCTCGTAGAGATCGCCGGCCGACTGGCCGCCGACCGCAGCATGAACGGCGGCGTTGATGTCGCCGGGCGTGAGCCCGTAGCGGGCGGCACGGGCGCGGTCGACGTCGATCTGCACGGTCGGCTGGCCGAGCGAGGTGAACACCGAGAGGTCGGCGATGCCGCGCACGCCGACCAACACCGTCTCGATCCGCTTGGCCGTCGCCGTGACGTCCTCGAGGTCGTTGCCGAAGAGCTTGATCGAGTTCTCGCCCTTCACGCCCGACACCGCCTCGGCGACGTTATCCTGCAGGTACTGCGAGACGTTGAAGTCGACCCCCGGAAACTCCGCCTGCAGCCGGCCGAGGATCTCGTTGGTCAAGTCGACCTTGGTCAGGCCCGGACGCCACGTGGAGGCGGGCTTCAGCGGCGCGAAGAACTCGGCGTTGAAGAAGCCGGTCGCGTCGGTGCCGTCGTCGGGCCGTCCGTGCTGCGAAACGACACTCTCGATCTCGGGCGAGGAACGGATCAGGCGGCGCATCCGGTTGACGTAGCCGTTGCCCTCCTCGAGCGAGATGGTCGACGGCAGCGCCGCCCGGATCCACAGATTGCCTTCTTCCAGCTTGGGCAGGAACTCGAGGCCGAGCGAGTGGCCGACGAACGCCGCCGCGACGACGAGCGCGCCGGCGCCGGCGAGGGTCACGCCGCGCCGCCGCATGGCGAAGGCGAGCGCCGGCCGGTGGATCGCGGCGAGCGCCCGCACCACGATCGTCTCGGTCTCGCGCACGTGCTCGGGCATCAGGATCGCGGCGAGCGCCGGCGCCACCACGAAGGTCGCGATCAGGCCGCCGGCGAGCGCGTAGGCGTAGGTGCGCGCCATCGGGCCGAAGATGTGGGCCTCGACGCCGGTCAACGTGAACAGCGGCAGGAAGGCCGCGATGATGATGGCGCCCGAGAAGAAGATCGCCCGGTTCACCCCGGTCGCCGCCTCGTATAGCACGGCGAGCTTGCCGTCGAAGCCCGCCGTCGGCCGGCCGGGTCGGCCGCTCGTCTCGCCGGGGCCGTGCGCGAGGCGGCGGAAGATGTTCTCCACCATGATCACGGTGGCGTCGACGACGAGGCCGAAGTCGACCGCGCCGACCGAGAGCAGATTGGCGGACTCGTCGCGCAGCACCATGATCCCGATCGCGAAGGAGAGGGCGAACGGAATCGTCGCGGCGACGATCACGGCACTGCGGAAGTCGCCGAGAAACACCCACTGCAGCAGGAACACCAGCACGATGCCGGCGACCATGTTGTGCAGCACCGTGTGGGTGGTGAGATCGATCAGATCCTTGCGGTCGTAGATGCGCTCGATCCGCACACCTGGCGGCAGGATGTCCGAGCTGTTGATCTGCTCGACGGCCCGCTGCACGTTCTCGATCGACGGACTGCTCTTCTCGCCGCGCCGCATCAGCACGATGCCCTGGACGATGTCGTCGTCGTCGTCCTTGCCGGCGATGCCGAGGCGTGGCGCGTGGCTCACCTTGGGGACCGCGACGTCGCGGACCAGCACGGGCGAGCCGTTGCTCTGCGCCAGCATGGTGCTGCCGAGGTCGTCGAGCGTGCGGATCGAGCCGACGCCGCGCACCACGGCAGCCTGCGGACCGATATTGACCGTGTTGCCGCCGACATTGACGTTGCTGTTCTGGATCGTCTGCACGAGCTGCGGCAGCGTGACGCCGTAGGCGACGAGCCGGTCGAAGTCGACCTGCACCTCGTAGGTCTTGCTCTTGCCGCCCCAGCCGATCACGTCGACGACGCCCGGCACGGCGCGGAAGCGTCGCTCCAACACCCAATCCTGCAGGGTCTTCAGGTCGAGAACGCTGTAGCCGGGCGGTCCGACGAGCTTGTAACGATAGATCTCGCCGATCGGGCTCACCGGGCTGATCGCCGGCTGGACGTTGTTGGGCAGCGCCGGAAGCTGGGCGAGCCGATTGAGAACCTGCTGCAGCGCCTCCTCGTAGCTGTAGTCGAAGCTGAACTGCAACTTGATGTCGGCGAGACCGTAGAGCGAGATGGTCCGCATCGTCGTGAGATTGCGGATGCCCGAGAGCTGCGTCTCGATCGGGATCGTGATGTAGCGCTCGATCTCCTCGGCCGACATGCCCTCGCTCTGGGCGACGACGTTGACCATCGGCGGGACCGGATCCGGATAGGCCTCGATGTTGAGATACCGGAAACCGACGAGGCCGCCGACGATCGAGGCCAGGAACATCACCACGACCAGCACCCGCTGGCGCAGCGCGAACGCGACGACACTGTTCATTGTCGATGTTCTTCGTCAGGAGAGCGATGGACCTTCAGGAGGCGTACACCGTCACGAGGCCCGCGCCTTCGCGGCGCGATCGATGAACAGGTTGCCGCGGGTGACGACCTTTTCGCCCGGCGTCAGGCCGGACACCACCTCGACGACGTCCCCGTCGGCGCGTCCGAGCGTCACGTCGCGCAACGCCAGCCGACGGTCGCTGCCGACCACCCAGACGCGCGCCGTGTCGCCCTCGTAGATCAGCGCCGGCCGCGGCACCACGGTCGAGCGCGCCGTGTCGCCCGCCAGGACGGTCACGTTGGCGAACATCTCCGGCTTCAGCGCACCGTCCGCATTGTCGATCACGCAGCGCACCGCGAGCCGTCGCGTCGACGGGTCGACGGTCGCAGCGACGTAGTCGATCGTCGCGCGGAAGCGCCGACCGGGATGCGCCAGCACCTTGAACTCCACCGTCTGGCCGGCCGCGACGCGACCGGCATCGGTCTCGCGCACATTGGCGATCAGCCAGACGGTCGAGAGATCGCCGACCATGAAGACCGGGTCGTTCGAACCGGCCGTCACGTATTGGCCCGGCCCGACCTTGCGCTGCACGACCGTGCCGGCGATCGGCGCATTGATCGGCACCTCCGGGCTGATCCGGCCGGTGGCCCGAAAGGCCTCGATCTCGGCGTCGCTGCGCCCGAGAATCCGCAGCCTATTGGTGGCGGCCTCGAGCCCGATGCGAGCGGAGCGCAGGTCGCTCTCCGCGGCGACGAGATCGGCTTGCGCCTGCTGCCAATCCTTCAGCGGCACCGCCTTGGCGGCGTAGAGATCGGCGTTGCGCTTCTCGACCGTCCGGGCGAGTTCGTGCTGCGACGTCGCCTTGTCGAAGGCCGCGGCCGCGGTGATGAAGTCGTTCTGCCCCTGCACCATGTCGGGCGACTCGAGCGTGAACAGAAGCTGTCCGCGCGCGACCGTGTCGCCCGGCTTGGCGAACAGCCGGGTCACGCGGCCCGCATAGGGCGAGTAGATCGGCGTCGCACGGCTCTCGTCGATGGCGACGCGACCGTCGGTGACCAGGCGGGACACGAAGGTGCGGCTCTCGACGGCGGCGACGCCGAGATCCTCGAACTGCCGCTCGCTCACGGCGAACGCACGCGGGTCCGCCTTCGCATCGGTGGCCGCGATCGGCACCGCGCCTGCGGGCGCTTGTGCACCGGACGTCTCGGTCACGATCAGCGTCCCCGCCGCGGCCGCGATGGCGACAGCGAGACCCGCCGCGACGGACATCCACATGCGAGACTCGAAACGAACCATGTCGGACCTTCCGCAGAAACAGAAAGGCCCGCAGTCGCGGCGCGGCGGCCAGGGGGACAAGCTCTCGCCGACGGGCGCGACTGCGGGCCGGACGACCGAGACATACGGGGGTGCCCTTACACCCCGCTTACGCCATCCTGACGAGGATCTTCATTCGCGCGGCGCCGTGGCCGACGGTCTCTTCCGGGAGCCGCGCCGGTCCGTTACATCTGCGGACAGGAACCTCGGTTCGCTGCGGGAGGCTCGTCGTCGCATGCGCGTGCTGGTCGTCGAGGACAACGAGGAGCTTGCCGGTCTCGTGGTCGGTGGCCTGAGAAAGTCCGGCCATCTGGTCGATCACGTGCCGACCGGCGGAGACGCGCGGGACATCCTCGCGACGCACCGCTTCGCCGTCGTGATTCTCGATCTCGGCCTGCCGGACGCCGACGGGCTGTCGGTGCTGCGCGGCCTGCGCGCCCGTAACGATCCGACCGCCGTGCTGGTCCTCACCGCCCGCTCCGGCATCGACGATCGCGTCGAGGCGCTGCGCTGCGGCGCCGACGATTATCTGATCAAACCGTTCGCGTTCGAGGAGCTGATCGCCCGCCTGGAGGCGCTCGCCCGGCGGCCGCGCGAACTGCACGGCCCCGCCCTCGTGGTCGGCAACGTGACGTTCGATCCGGCGACCCGGCAGGTGCAGGTCGACGACGCGCCGCACGTCTTCTCGTCACGCGAGCTGGTGCTGCTCGAAGCGTTGATGCGCCGCAAGGGCCGCGTCGCCACCAAGCGCGTGCTGGAGGACGAGCTGGCCGGATCCGACGGCGAGCTGTCGGCCAACGCGGTCGAGGTCTATGTCCACCGCCTGCGCAAGCACCTCGGCGAGCTCGGTGCCCGGGTGACGATCCACACGGTGCGCGGCGTCGGCTATCTGATCCGAGAGGCGGACGCCTGAGATCGGCGGTTCTGAACCTCGACCCGTCATCCTGGGGTGCCCGGGCCTTGCCCGAGCACTTCAGGGTGACGGTGAGTCTCAGGATCGAAGGACGCTGGCACGACGTGACATCCGCCTGATCCTTTCGGCAACCCTTCCGGGGTGGCGCACTCGGGTCGACGCGCCCCCGAACGACGGCGTCTCACTTCCCGTCGGGCGTCCGCAGGCCGTGCCAGGCGTCGCGGACCTGCTGATAATGCACCTGCGGCTCGTAGCTCGGCGTCGCCAGCGCCAGCGTCTTGTGGTCGAGCCGGCCGATGGTCGACAGGAGCGTGTAGGAGGCCACGACGCGGTCGCGCTGCGCCAGGATCAGGCGGGAGCGCGCCTGGGTCAGATCCTGCTGCGAGTTCAGCACCTCGAGCGTGGTGCGCTGGCCGGCCTGCGCCTCGCGCTGCACGCCCTGGAGCGCGATGGTGCCGGCCCGCACCTCGGCTTCGGCCGCCGCCAGCGCCACCTTGGCACCCTCGTGCGTCACCCAGGCCGCGATCGTCGCCGTGTTGGTCTGGGTGCGCACCCGGTCGAGCACGATGCGGGCCTGGGTCAGCACCTCCTTCGACTGGCGCACCTGCGCGGCCGCCTGACCGCCGTCGTAGATCGGGATGTTCAGGCTGCCGGTCAGGAAGGCCTGGTCGGTCCCCTTCGAGCCGAGCGTCGTATCGGTGTTGCGGTCGCGCTGCAGGCCGGCTTGCGCCATGAGGGTCGGGTAGAGCGCCCCTTCCGCGATCTTGATGGCGTATTGCGAGACGTCGATGTCGAACTGGGCCCCCTTGACGGCGGGGTTGTCGCGGCGGGCGAGGGAGACCGCCTCGTCGCGGCCGCGCGGCAGCAGCCGGTCGATCGGCTCGGCCGCGGCGAGACGGCCGGGCGGAGCGCCGATCACCTGCTCGTAGGTCGCCTGGGCGATCGCCAGCGCGACCTCGGCGGCGTTGAGGTCGGCATTGCCACGGGCGAGCCGCGCCTCCGCCTGGGCGACGTCGGTCGGCGTCACGTCGCCGGCGTCGAGCCGCTTGCGGGTGGTGGCGAGCGTCTCGCGCAGGAACGTCACGTTGGCGCGCTGCGCCTCGACCAGCGACTGGTTGGCGACCACGTTCATGTAGGCCGTCACGGCATCGAGCAGCACCGACTGCTCCACCCCGCGCAGCGCCTCGCGGCCGGACAGCACCTGCGATTCGGCCTGCCGCACTTGGTTGCCGGTGCGGAAGCCGTTGAACAGCACCTGGGTGATGGTGACCTGCGCCGTGTAGCCGCGCAGCGTCGCGCGCTGGGTGTCGCCGCCGGGCAAGAGGTCGCGCAGCGCGATCAGGCTCGGGCTCAGCGCCGCGGCGATCTGCGGCCGATAGCCGGACAGCGCGATCGACACGTCCTCGTCGGTGCCGCGCTGACGCGCCCGCTCGGCATTGAGCACCGGATTGGTCTGATAGGCGCGCACCAGCGCGGCCTGCAGCGTGTCGGCGAACGCCGGGCTCGCCGCCGTCAGCACCAGCGCGAGCGCCGTGAGACCGAGCATCGATCCGAGCCGCCCCCGGCAGATCGGTCGCTCGTCCGCGCCCGCGGCGCGCCGCCTCGTCGTTGCAACCATCTCGTCCTGCACTCTCGTTCGACACCCCCGGCGTGCAGCCGCGCACCTGTGCGATGCGATGTGTTCTTCCCGTGCCGCATGCCGTCGTCGGGTCTTTACTACGAATTAACCGCTCGGTCGTCAGGGCGGCGGCGCATCGCGCCACGAATCCACACCGGCGTGACCGGATTGCCGCATTGAAAAGACGTATTAGGTGCAGCGACTTACACCCGGCTTACACGGCCCGTTGACAGCTCCGCGCCGGCCGCGAAGATCGCCTCGCGCGCCCGCGGGGCGTGCCGGGCCTCCGTCGCCCCCATCCCGGGAAAGTTCTCACATGCGTCCGCAAGGCAATCTGCGCACGGCCGCCGAAGCGCTGGTCGACCAGCTCGTCGTCAACGACGTGCAGCACGTGTTCTGTGTCCCCGGCGAGAGCTATCTCGCCGTGCTCGACGCCTTCCATGATCGCGACATCGCCGTCACGGTGTGCCGCCAGGAAGGCGGCGCCGCCATGATGGCCGAGGCGGTCGGCAAGGCGACGGGGCGGCCCGGCGTCTGCTTCGTGACGCGCGGCCCCGGCGCCACCAACGCCTCGCCCGGCGTGCACATCGCCCAGCAGGATTCGAGCCCGATGATCCTGTTCATCGGCCAGGTCGGGCGCGACCAGAAGGAGCGCGAGGCGTTCCAGGAGGTCGACTACCGGGCGATGTTCGGCGGCATGGCGAAATGGGTGGTGGAGATCACCGATCCGGCCCGCATGCCGGAGCTGGTCTCGCGCGCCTTCTACGAGGCGACGGCGGGGCGGCCCGGCCCCGTGGTCGTGGCGCTGCCGCAGGACGTGCTGGTCGAGCGCATCGAGGCGCCGCCGGCGCCGCCCTTCGTGCCCGTCGACATCGCGGCCGGCGCCGCCGATCTCGCGCGGCTGCGCGACATGCTGGCCGGCGCGCAGCGCCCCGTGCTGCTGCTCGGCGGCAGCCGATGGACCGCGGAGGGCTGCCGGGCGATCGCCGCCTTCGCCACGCGCTTCGACCTGCCGGTCGCCACCACGTTTCGCCGCGCCCATCTCGTCGACGCGCTGCATCCCTGCTACGCCGGCGATCTCGGCATCGGGCCGAACCCGAAGCTGCTCGACCGGGTGAAGACCGCCGACCTGGTGCTGCTGGTCGGCGGGCGGCTCGGCGAGCTGCCGTCGCAGGGCTACGAGCTGATCGATATTCCGGGGCCGCAGATGACCTTCGTGCACGTCCATCCGGGCGTGCACGAGCTCGGCAAGGTCTATCGCCCGCATCTCGCCATCAATGCGACGCCGGCCGCCTTCGCGGCGGCCGCGGCGAGCCTCGCGCCGCTCGAGCGCGTGCCGTGGGCCGGCGCAGCGGCGGCGGCCCACGCCGATTATCTCGCCTGGTCCGAGACACCGACCGCGGTGCCGGGCGGGGTGAACCTCGGTCACGTCATGCTGTGGCTGCGGGACAACCTGCCGCCGGACGCGTTCGTCACCAACGGGGCCGGCAATTACGCGGGCTGGATTCACCGCTTCTACCGGTTCCGCCGCTTCGCCACACAGGTGGCGCCGATCTCGGGCTCGATGGGCTACGCCGTGCCCGCCGCCGTGGCGATGAAGCGGCTCCATCCCGACCGTACCGTCGTCTCGGTCAACGGCGACGGCGACTTCCTGATGAACGGGCAGGAGCTCGCGACCGCCGTCCAATACGGGCTGCCGATCATCGTCCTGGTCTGCGACAACGGCCTCTACGGCACGATCCGGATGCATCAGGAACGCGAGTATCCGGGCCGCGTCTCGGCGACCACGCTGACGAATCCCGACTTCGCCGCCTATGCGCGGGCGTTCGGCGGGTTCGGCGCGACGGTCGCGACGACGGCGGCGTTCGCCCCGGCCTTCCGGGCCGCGCAGGAGTCCGGGCTGCCGGCGATCCTGCATCTGAAGATCGACCCGGAGGCGATCACGCCGACCGCGACGCTCCAGGGCATCCGCGCGAAGGCGCTGGCCGCGCAGGGCGCGTAGCCGCGGGCACGGACCCGACCCGCCCTCGTCTCGGTGGCATCTCGGAGACGGGGCGCCGGTGCGGTTTTGCTTGCATGACCGGGCCGGGCGCGGCAGGGTCTGAATCTCGACTCATATCTTGTTTGCGAAAAAATCATCGCCGAGACCCGACCCATGCCCTACCGCCGCACCGAACGGGTCATCGAGCGCCTCGCCGCCCGCCGCGACGATATTCTCGCCGCGGCCCGGGCCGTCGCCAGCGCCCAGGGGCTCGCCGGCGTGCAGATCGTGCCGGTCGCCGAGCGCGCCGGCATCGCGGCCGGCACGGTCTACCGCTACTTCCCGGCCAAGGCCGATCTCGTCGCGGCCCTGCTGGAGCAGGTCAGCGAGCAGGAGGTCGCCGCGATGGCCAAGGCAGCCGGCGCTGCACCGGGGCCGCTCTCCGGGCTCGCCGCCGCGGTGACGAGCTTCGCCGGCCGGGCGCTGCGCCAGCGCCGCCTCGTCTTCGCGGTGCTGGCGGAGCCGGTCGAGTCGGAGATCGAGGCGCAGCGGCTCGCCTGCCGGCGCGCCATCACGGGCGTGATCGAGGGCTGCATCACGACCGCGATCGCCACCGGCCGGCTGCCCGAGCAGGACGTGCGGATCGCCGCCGACGCGATTCTCGGCGCCCTCGTCGAGGCGCTGATCGGCCCGGCCGCCTCGGTCGACGCGGATCCGGCGAAGCAGCGTGACGCCGTCCAGGCCGTGGTGCTCCTGGTGCTGCGGGCGCTCGGCGTGGTCGACGCGCGCGCCCGCGGCCTCGTCGTGCAAGCGCCATGGCCGGCCGAGGACGCCGCCTGAGAGGCTGAAAATGGTTCCCGGCTTTCGAGAGTCAGGCCGAGCCAAGCCCTTGACTTGACTTGATCTGAAAATCACGAAAGCCGAATCATTATCCCTCTCTGAGACGGTCATGGCGGGTGACGGCCGGCGTTTGCTGCAGATCAAGAACCCGGTTGCCTAAGATCAAGGACGGTCGAATCCGGATTATCCAGGATGTCCACGGTGGCGGCCGAACGATGCCACGCCGCGGAGACGACGATGCGTGATTTCGACAGATTCGACCGATTTTCCGCCAACATCGGTGAGATGATGGAACGGCTGGGAATCGAGTGCGACGAGGAGGTCGACAGCTACTTCGGCCGCACGCTGGGCAGCGTCATCCGCTCCTGCCAAGCCTGCCGCTCGGCCGAGCTGTGCAGCGACTGGCTGGCTCGCGCACCCGTCGCCGTCAGCCGCGCGCCCGCCTTCTGCCCCTATGCCGAGCGCCTCGACGGCCTGGCCCTCGATCAGGCCGTCCTGCCGCCGCGCCGTCACACGGTGCACTGAGCGCGAGTCCCCGCGCCGACGACATGCCCGGCCTCGCGCCGGGCATTCGTTTTTGAAACGGGATGGTCGCGGCCCCTGTCACCCTCTCGCTCAGGGAGAGGGCGACGCGCATGGCGCGTCGGGGTGAGGGTTTACGGCGTCCGTGGGATGGCTCGGCCTCCCTCCCCCGGATCTCACGCGATGGCGCGAGATCCGACCTCTCCGCGCCGGGGAGAGGTGAAACTGAAATCTCTCGCATCCCCGCGGCTCGCGATCGTCGTCGCGTCGCTCGGACGCTCAATGCGACATCAGCACCGGCACCGTCATCGAGCCGAGGATGCCGCGGGTCGCGCCGCCGAGCACGAACTCGCGCAGCCGCGAGTGGCCGTAGCCGCCCATCACCATGAAATCGGCCGAGACGTCGGCCGCGTAGGACAGAATCGTGTTCGGCACGTCGACGTCCTCGGCGACGATGCGCTTGACGTCGACCTTGATGCCGTGGCGGGCGAGGTGGTGGCCGACATCGGCGCCGGGGATCTCGTCGCTCTTCGAGCGGCCGGTGGCGACGATCACCACGTCGACCTGGGCGGCGCGGGCCAGGAACGGCAGGGCGTCGCCCATCGCGCGGGCCGCCGTGCGGCTGCCGTCCCAGCACATCAGCACGCGATCGAGCGCGAGGCCGTCCTTCTGGATGTAGGGCACCATCACGACCGGCCGGCCGGACTCGAACAGGGCACCCTCGGCGAACAGGTCGGCCGGCGACATCCGGTCCGGCTCGCGCTGGCCGACCACGGCGAGATCGAAGCGCCGGGCGATGCGGCCGAACATGTCGGTGGCGCCGCCGAGCGTCGCCTCGATGATGCGGTGGCCGGCCTGCACGCCGGCGAGCTCGGCCGCCCGGTCGAACCGCGCGATCGCGGTCTGCGCCATCGTCAGGCTCTCGTCGCGCTGGGCGTCGATCCACTCGGCCGACACCCCGTCCATGATGCTCGGCGAGATCACCGGATCGTAGACGAACACCACCCCGGTGACATGCGCCCCGAAGGTGCGCGCGATCGAGATCGCGAAGGCCGCCGCCGGATCGTGGTCGGCGACGAGCGCGAGGTTCACGACGATGTCCTTGATCATGCTTCACTCCCGTGACGCGCGGACCGGTCCCGGCCGGCCGGCGTCCTCTCGTTGCAGGGGTCGATGCTAGAAGGCGGGCCGGCGTCGGTGTTGATGGGGGTCAAAGCCCGAAGGGCCGCGAGCCCAGGACGGCCCGCCGTGACCAGCGATCAGGGGGGGCGGCGCCGCCGCCGGCCGCGGCGGTGCCGGTCGACGCGAGGGGCACGGCCGGCCCCGGAGGCACCGGCCGCGGCCGCCGGGTCGGCTTACTTCACGGTCTTGAGATAGGCGATCACCGCCTTGACGTCGTCGGGGTTCTTCAGGCCCGCGAACACCATCTTGTTGCCCGGGATCGTGCCCTTCGGGTCGGCCAGATACTTGGTCAGGAACGCCTCGTCGACCGTCTGCTGGGCGAACTTGAGGTGGGCGTCGGAATACTTGAAGCCCGCCACCTGGCCGAGCTTGCTGCCGTAGATGCCGAACAGCGACGGACCGACGCCGTTCTTGCCGGCCTCCACCTTGTGGCACGCCTTGCACTGGGCGAAGGCCTTCGGGGCCTCCTGGGCGGGCGCCGCCGTGGTCGCCGCGACGAGGGCCGCGGACGCGGCGATCGCCGCCATGATCGAACGAATTTCCAAAGGTCTACTCCTGAATGAACGGGTCGCCCGGGACTGCCGGTAAGGTCCGGTGCCGGGCCAGACACGAGAGCGGAAGACTGCGCGGCCGGCGCCAAAGCGCGGCCGGTGCGATCATGCCGGTCCTGTTCGCCGCCGGTCAATTGGCTGTAGAGTGGAGGCAACGAGAACAACGACCCCCGGGAGAACCGTCCATGAGCGTGCGGATGCCGGCGCCCGACGCCGCCGTCTTGGCGCGACGCGACGACATCGTCGCGGCGTTGCGGCGCATCGTGCCGGGCGAGGGCGTGATCGCGACCGAGCGCGAGATGCGGCCCTACGAATCGGACGGGCTCACCGCCTATCGCCAGCTCCCCCTGGTCGTCGTGCTGCCCAGCACCACGGAGCAGGTGTCGCAGGTGCTGCGCTTCTGCTTCGACAACGGCGTCAAGGTGGTGCCACGCGGCGCCGGCACCTCGCTGTCGGGCGGGGCGCTGCCGCTCGGCGACGGCGTGCTGCTCGGCATGGGCAAGTTCAACAAGGTGCGCCGCATCGATTTCGCCGACCGCGTCGCCGTGGTCGAGCCGGGCGTCACCAACCTCGCCATCACGCGCGCGGTCGAGCACGCCGGCTTCTACTACGCGCCCGACCCGTCCTCGCAGATCGCCTGCACGATCGGCGGCAACGTCGCCGAGAACTCGGGCGGCGTGCACTGCCTCAAATACGGGCTGACCACCAACAACGTGCTCGGCTGCGAGATGGTGCTGATGACCGGCGAGGTGGTGCGGCTCGGCGGCGCCCATCTCGACGCCGGCGGCTACGACCTCTTGGGAGTCGTGACCGGCTCCGAAGGACTCTTGGGCGTGGTGACGGAGGTCACGGTGCGCATCCTGCAGAAGCCGGAGACGGCGCGCGCCCTGCTGATCGGCTTCGAGACCCCGGAGGCGGCCGGCGACTGCGTCGGCAAGATCATCGCGGCCGGCATCATCCCGGGCGGCATGGAGATGATGGACCGGCTCGCCACCGCGGCCGTCGAGGAGTTCGTCCACGCCGGCTACCCGCTCGACGTCGAGGCGATCCTGATCGTCGAGCTCGACGGGCCGCGGGCCGAGTGCGACCACCTGGTCGAGACCGTGTCGGGCATCGCCCGCGATTGCGGCGCCGTCACGGTGCGGGTGTCGGCCTCCGAGGAGGAGCGGCTCTTGTTCTGGGCCGGCCGCAAGGCGGCGTTCCCGGCGGTCGGTCGCATCTCGCCCGACTACTACTGCATGGACGGGACCATTCCGCGCGCCAAGCTGCCCTATGTCCTGCAGCGCACCCGCGAGCTGTCCGAGAAGTACCGACTGCGCTGCGCCAACGTGTTCCACGCCGGCGACGGCAACCTGCACCCGCTGATCCTCTACGACGCCAACGACGCGGACGAGCTCGCCCGCGCCGAGGCGTTCGGGGCCGACATTCTGCGCCTGTGCGTCGAGGTCGGCGGCGTGCTGACCGGCGAGCACGGCGTCGGGGTGGAGAAGCGCGACCTGATGCCGACCATGTTCTCGACCGTCGATCTCGACCACCAGCAGCGGCTCAAATGTGCCTTCGACCAGAAGGGCCTGCTCAACCCCGGCAAGGTCTTCCCGGAGCTGTCCAGTTGCGCCGAGCTCGGCCGCATGCACGTCTCCGGCGGCAGGCTGCCGTTCCCCGACATTCCGAGGTTCTGATGCATCGGATGGTTTGCGCTATGGCGCGGCACTCACCGTCACGACGAAAGGCTCGGCCCACAAGCAGCGATGTGGTCGTCCTCTGGCCGTGCGGCGAGCGCGGCGCGACTCCCTCTCCCCGGCGGGGAGAGGGTTGGGGTGAGGGGGTGCCGACGCCGATGGGTCATCGAGAGGGCGGCCCCCCCTCACCCGGAGTTCGCGCAGTCGCGCGAACTCCGACCTCTCCCCGCAGGGGAGAGGTGAAACGAGGGCGCCGCAGCCTTCGCGTTCCCTTCCTCAGTTGCGTGCCCGAGCGAGTTCCTCGTGAGAGAGGAACGACAAGAAGCGTTACGCCATGACGGCCCCCCTCGTTCCCCGCGATGCCGCCGAGGCCGAGGAGGCCGTGCGCTGGGCGCTCGGCGCCGGCAAGACCCTCGAGGTGATCGGGCGCGGCTCCAAGCGGGCGCTCGGCCGGCCGGCCCAGACCGACGCCACCCTCGACCTGTCCGGCCTCGCCGGCATCACGCTCTACGAGCCGAAGGAGCTGGTGCTCTCGGCCCGCGCCGGCACCCCGATCGCCGTCGTGGAGGCCCTGGTCGCCGAGAACGGCCAGGCGCTCGCCTTCGAGCCGATGGACTTGTCCGCGCTGCTCGGCGGCGCGCCCGGCGAAGGAACGCTCGGCGGCGTGCTGGCGACCAACCTGTCCGGCCCGCGCCGCCTGAAGGCCGGGGCGGCGCGCGACCACGTCCTCGGCTTTTCCGCCGTGTCGGGGCGCGGCGAGACCTTCAAGGCGGGCGGCCGGGTGGTGAAGAACGTCACCGGCTACGACCTCTCCAAGCTGATGGCCGGCTCGTTCGGGACGCTCGCGGCGCTGACCGACGTGACCATCAAGACGCTGCCGCGGGCCGAGACCGAGGCGAGCGTGCTCCTGCTCGGGCTCATGCCCGAGGCGGCGGTCGCCGCCATGGCGGCCGCCATGGGCTCGCCCTTCGAGGTGTCGGGCGCCGCCCATCTGCCGGCCGGCGTCGCGGCCCGCACCGCCGTCGCCGGCCTGCCGGACGACCGCGCCGTCACGGCGCTCCGGCTGGAAGGCGTCGGACCTTCGGTGGCCCATCGCCGCGACGGACTCTTGCGTCTCCTCGCCGCACACGGCGCCTGCGAGGGCCTCGCCCTGGACGCCTCGCGCGCCCTGTGGAAGGCCGTGCGGGACGTCACGCCGTTCGCCGCCTCCGGCACGCCGGAGGCCGACCGGCCGGTGTGGCGCATCTCGACGGCGCCGTCGCGCGGCGCCGAGATCGCGGCGCTGATCGCCGCCGCCACCGACGCCGAGGTGCTGTTCGACTGGGCCGGCGGGCTCGTGTGGGCGGCGGTCGCCCCATCGGCGGACGCCGGTGCGGCGGACGCGGGTGCCTCGGCCGTGCGGGCCGCGACGGCGCGCTGCGGCGGCCACGCGACCCTGATCCGGGCACCGGCGGCGGTGCGCGCCGTGGTCGACGTGTTCGAGCCGCAGCCGGGACCGCTCGCGGTGCTGACCCGGCGGATCAAGGAGAGCTTCGATCCCCGCGGCGTGCTGTGCCCCGGGCGGATGTGGGCGGGGGTGTGAGCGCGTCATGAGGACCGAGTTCTCTCTCGCCCAGCTGGCCGACCCGGCCATCGCCGAGGCCGACAAAATCCTGCGGGCCTGCGTCCACTGCGGCTTCTGCACGGCGACCTGCCCGACCTATGTGCTGCTCGGCGACGAGCTGGATTCGCCGCGCGGGCGCATCTACCTGATCAAGGACATGCTGGAGGCCGACCGCCCCGCCGGGCCCGAGGAGGCGAAGCACATCGACCGCTGCCTCTCCTGCCTGTCCTGCATGACCACCTGCCCGTCGGGCGTGCACTACATGCACCTGGTCGACCACGCCCGCACCCACATCGCGCAGACCTATCGGCGGCCGTGGCACGAGCGGGCGCTGCGCACGCTGCTCGCCCGCACCATCCCGAACCCGCGCCTGTTCCGCCTGGCGAGCGCCGCCGCGACGCTCGGCAAGCCGCTGGCGCCGCTGCTCGCCCGCGCCGGGTTTTCGCGCGTCGCCGCGATGCTGCGGCTCGCGCCTTCCCATGTGCTGCCGGCGCCGACGCCCTCGGGCCGGGTGTTTCCGGCGGAGGGGACGCGGCGCGGCCGCGTCGGTCTCCTGTCCGGCTGCGTCCAGCGGGTGCTGTCGCCCGACATCAACGCCGCCACCATCCGGGTGCTGACCCGGCACGGCTACGACGTCGTGCTGCCGGCGGGCGAAGGCTGCTGCGGCTCGGTCACCCACCACATGGGCGACGAGGAGCACGCGCTCGCCGCGGCGCGCGCCAACGTGACCGCTTTCGCGGCAGAGATCGACGGCGCCGGCCTCGATGCGATCGTCTCGACCGCGTCGGGCTGCGGCACCACGATGAAGGACTACGGCTTCATGCTGCGCGCCGATCCGGCCTTCGCCGACACGGCGGCGCGGGTCGCCGGCCTGGTGCGCGACATTTCCGAGGTGCTGCACGGGCTCGGCGACATGAAGCGGGCGCCGGTGCCGGCCCTCTCGGTCGCCTACCAGGCGCCGTGCTCGCTGCAGCACGGCCAGAAGGTGGTGCGGCAGCCCAAGGAGGTGCTGGCGCGGCTCGGCTTCACGGTGCGGGACGTGCCGGAGGGGCACCTGTGCTGCGGCTCGGCCGGCACCTACAATATCCTCCAGCCCGATCTGTCCGACCGCCTGCGCGACCGCAAGATCGCCAACCTGGAAAGCCTCGCGCCGGACGTGATCGCGGCCGGCAATATCGGCTGCATCACGCAGCTCGCAGGCGCGACGGCGATCCCGGTCGTGCATCCGGTCGCGCTGGTCGACTGGGCGACGGGCGGCCCGAAGCCGGCGGCGCTCGCCGGCATCGTCGCGGGCGACGCATCGCCGCGGACGCCGCCCGCGTGACGCTCTCGAACGTCGCGCCGCGCGCGTGAGATCGCACGAAAGGCATTGCAAGCGCGGTGTCGTCATGAAAGATGGAGCGCGCGCTGTCGTTCGCTCACGATCCACATGACTTGCCACATGACATGAAAAGCGTGCGGCTCGGTTGGCGAATCGGTTGCGCGAGCGCAAGATCGTGACTATCGAGAAGAACGCGCCCGATGCGGTCATCTGCCGACGAGGTCGGCTCCTCCCAAGGATCCAACGATCGCCGCGGGCTTCGCACTCCCGGTCGCGCACGCCGAGCGATCGCCTCGGACGGACGATCGGGACCAGCGCCGATGGCCATGGAGCATCGCGGAATGGTCGAATCCGGTGTGCCCGACAGGAGCGCCGCGACGTCGTCCGCGTCCCCGCACGGTTCTTCTCGGTGTTCGATGATCCTGGCCGTTTCGTTGCCGTAACGCCGAGCCCAGTCGAGATCGGGAGCATCCCACATGGCAAAGACCGCGAAGAAGGCCGCTCCGAAGGCCAAATCCAAGACGTCCACCGCCAAGGCCGCCGGCAAGCCCGCCAAGGCCGCCGCGAAGTCCGCGACGACCAAGAAGGCGGCCGCCAAGGCGCCGGCCGTGAAGAAGACCGCGGCGAAGAAGCCGGTGGCCAAGAAGACCGCGGCGAAGGCGCCGGCGGCGAAGAAGTCCGCCGCGAAGAAGCCGGCCGTGAAGAAGACCGCCGCCCGCAAGCCCGCCGCGAAGGCGGCCGCCCCCAAGAAGACCGCTTCGAAGAAGACCGCTTCGAAGAAGACCGCGGTGAAGACGACTGCCGTCAAGACGACGACCGCGAAAAAGCCGGCGGCGAAGAAGACACCGGCGAAGAAGCCGACCGCTGCCACGAAGCAGCCCGCCGCGAAGCAGCCGGCGGCGAAGGCCGCGGCCCGTAAACGCGTCGCCGCGCCCGCCCCGGCTCCCGCCCCGGCCGCCGAAGCCCCTGCTCCGGCTGCTGCCGAGTCCGCCGCTGCCGAGCCGGCGGCGAAGCCGCGCCGGATCGTCCGCCGTCCGGCGCCGACGCCGCCGGCCGACATCGCCGCGCCGGCCTCGTCCGACGTGAGCGTTCCCCCGCCGCCCGTCGCCGCCGCCGCGGTCACGGGCGAGATCGATCAACCGAGTCCCTGACAAAGACGAAGGCCGACGAAGAGGTCCCATGGCCAAGGCATCCCGGAATCCGATGAAGAAGAAGACGGGCGCGAAGGGCGCCAAGCCGTCGAAAGGCGCGGCTGCCGCCGAGCCGAAGACGCGCAAGTCAGCCGCCAAGACATCCGCCCCGAAGGCGGCCACGGCCGGGAGCCGTGCCGGCAAGACCAGCAAGCCGGCGAAGCCGGCCAAGGCGACCAAGCCGGCGAAGCCGGCCAAGGCGACCAAGCCGGCGAAGCCGGCCAAGGCGACC
>NZ_JBHUIW010000015.1:62542-142448 GCF_042682915.1 Rhodoplanes azumiensis
ACCAAGCCGGCGAAGCCGGCCAAGGCAACCAAGCCGATGAAGCCGGCTGCGACGGCCGCCAAGCCGGCAAAGCCCGTCAAGCCGTCGAAGCCGGCGACGTCGGCCAAGACCGCCAAGGCCGTCAAGCCGGCGAAAGCCCCCAAGCCGGCCGCGCGCGCCGCGACGCGCGCGGCGGCGAAGCCCGCGAAGGGTTCGAAGCCTGCGAAGGCGACGAAGCCCGCGACGAAGGCCGCCAAGGCCGTCGTCAAGGCGGCCCCGAAGGGCGCCGCCAAGGCGCCCGCGAGGTCGTCGAAGACACCGGCCGCGGCGGCGAAGCCGGCGCCGAGGTCCGTCGGCAAGCCCGCGACCACGCCGTCGGCGAAGCCGACCGCCAAGCCGGTGGCGAAGGCGCCCGCTTCGAAGACCCCTGCCCCGAAGGCGGCGGCCCCCAAGGCCCCGGCCGCGAAGAAGCCCGCCGCCGCGGCGCCGGCGCCGATGTCGAACCTCGACATCGCCCGCGAGCGTGCCGCCGGCCGGGTCAAGCGCGCGGTCCGGCGCGTCGTGGCGACCGTCGCCGACGCGGCGGCCGCCGCGCTCAAGCCGGCGCCGCGGCCCGCCTCGGCGCTGCGTCCGTCCGAGAAGAAGCCGCGGGCCGAGCGGCCGCGGGCGCGCGGCGGCGCCGTTCCGGGCGTCGTCGTGAAGGGCCGCATGGGGCCGCGCTATCCGGAGATCCTGTCGCCCGGTGCGCTCGCCTTCGTGGCCGAGCTGCATCGCCGCTTCGACGGCCGCCGCCGCGAGCTGCTCGCGGCGCGGGCCGAGCGCCAGGCGCGCTTCGACGCCGGCGAGCTGCCCGACTTTCTGCCCGAGACCGCGGAGATCCGCGCCGGCGACTGGAAGGTCGGACCGATCCCGGCCGACCTGCAGGACCGCCGGGTCGAGATCACGGGCCCGGTCGACCGCAAGATGATCGTCAACGCGCTCAACTCGGGCGCGACGCATTTCATGGCCGACTTCGAGGACGCCAACTCGCCGACCTGGTCGAACTGCATCGAGGGCCAGCTCAACCTGCGCGACCGCTGGGACGGCAAGATCGACTTCACCGACGAGACCTCGGGCAAGCGCTACGCGATCGGCGAGACCCCCGCGGTGCTGATCATCCGGCCGCGCGGCTGGCATCTGCTCGAGGAGCACGTGACGGTCGACGGCGAGCCGCTTTCGGGATCGCTGTTCGACTTCGGCCTCTACTTCTTCCACAACGCCAAGGCGCTGCTCGCCAAGGGCTCGGGACCGTACTTCTACATCCCCAAGCTCGAGTCGCATCTCGAGGCGCGGCTGTGGAACGACGTGTTCGTCTACGCCCAGGAGAAGCTCGGCATCCCGAAGGGCACCATCAAGGCGACGGTGCTGATCGAGACGCTGCCGGCCGGCTTCGAGATGGACGAGATCCTCTACGAGCTGCGCGACCACGCCGCCGGCCTGAATGCCGGGCGCTGGGACTACATCTTCTCCTTCATCAAGAAGCTGGCGAAGCGCCCGGACTACGTGCTGCCGGACCGCGGCCAGGTGGTGATGGGCAAGGCGTTCCTCGGCGCCTATGCGCTCCTCCTGATCAAGACCTGCCACCGCCGCGGCGCCTTCGCGATGGGGGGCATGGCGGCCCAGATCCCGATCAAGGGCGACCCCGCGGCCAACGAAGCGGCCTTCGCCAAGGTGAGGGCCGACAAGGAGCGCGAGGTCAACGACGGCCACGACGGCACCTGGGTCGCCCATCCGGACCTGGTACCGGTCGCCAAGGAGGTGTTCGACCGGCTGATGCCACAGCCCAACCAGGTCGACCGCCAGCGCGACGACGTCGAGGTCGGCCAAGCCGATCTGCTGCGCATCCACGAGGGCACCAAGACCGAGGAGGGCTTCCGCCTCAACATCCGGGTCGGCGTGCAGTACATCGAGGCGTGGCTGCGCGGCCGCGGCGCGGTGCCGATCTACAACCTGATGGAGGACGCCGCGACCGCCGAGATCTCGCGGGCGCAGATCTGGCAGTGGCTGCAGTACGGCGCCGTGCTGGAGAACGGCGTGACGGTGACGCCGGAGTTCTTCGACAAGGCGCTGGCCGAGGAGATGGAGCGGGTGCGGGGCGAGCTCGGGGCCGAGGCCTACGACGCCGGCCGCTTCCCCGAGGCGATCGATCTGTTCCGCCGGCTCTCCCTGGCGCCGGAGTTCGAGGACTTCCTCACCGTCCCGGCCTATCAGCTCCTCGCCTGAGCGGATTACCTGCCGCCGCGTTCAAAGGGCCGCCCCTTTCGGGCGGCCCTTTCGCGATTCGCCGGACCGCGCGTGCCGACACGATTCCGCCGCCGTCCGGCCCGCGCGCTGATTCGTCATAGGCAGCCTGCCTGGCTGAACGGACTACCAAATTCCTCCGCGCGGGCAGGTTCTGCGGCCGCATTGTGGCAAAACGGCAACGCCTGTCATGAACCGTATTTGATTGCCTAATTATGCGGCAATTGCCACGCGATTTACCTTGCCGCGCGACCATCCCGTGTGAGTTTATAAATCACGATCTGCTTCCGCCTTGGGGAAGGACGGGGCAGTGGAGTGGGGGTTCAAGCGAGCGCAGCAGCCCGGTGCGTCTCGCAAGGGGATAGGGGGCTCGACATGAAGAAGATCGCTCTGGCAACGATCGCCGCTCTCGGCCTGACCGGCTCGGCGCTCGCCGCCGATATGCCCGTCAAGGCGCCGAAGATCGCCGCGCCGGTCGTCACCAATCCGTGGGACATCGCCTTCGGCGCCGGCGTCTACTCGAACTACATCTTCCGCGGCATCTCGCAGTCCAACAACGGCCCGTCCGTCAACGCGTATTTCGAGCCGCGCTACAACGTCAATCCGAACCTGCAGCTGTATGCGGGCCTCGGCGGCTGGAGCATCGACTTCTCGAACCGCCCGACGGCCGAGATCGACATCTACGGCGGCATCCGGCCGACCTTCGGTCCGGTCGCGTTCGACTTCGGCGTCTGGTACTACTACTATCCGAAGGGCGAGTGCTACAATGCGGCCGTCCCGGGCGAGTGCGCCCTCAACGGCAACATCCTTCCGAACACGGCCAACAACGTCATCAAGAAGGATCTGAGCTTCCTCGAGTACTTCGCGAAGGCGACCTGGACCGTCAACGACAACATCGCGGTCGGCGCCGGCTACTTCTACGACGACAACTGGCTGAACTTCGGCTTCGATGCCCAGTATGTGTCCGGCAATCTCAAGCTTACGGCCCCGTCGAACTGGCTGCCGACCGGCTTCGGTCTCTACGCCTCGGGCGAGTTCGGCCATTACTTCCTGGGCCGCACCGATGCGTTCTACGGCAACATCCGGCTTCCCGACTACAACACCTGGAACGTCGGCCTCGCCCTCACCTGGAACGTCTTCACGGTCGATGTGCGCTACTACGACACCGACCTGAGCCAGGGCGAGTGCAACGCCATCACCAGCGACTTCAACGCCACGTTCGATCCGGGCGCCTTCGTCCCGGGCGTGAACGGTGCCCTGGGCAACGCCTACGGCTCCAAGTGGTGCGGCCAGGCCTACGTGGTGTCGCTGAAGGCCGACCTGACCTATGGCAGCAACCTGAAGTAAGCGTCTCTTCCTCCATCGAATGCCTCGGGGCGGCGCTACGGCGCCGCCCTTTTTTTGAAGCCTGGCTTCACGGCGCCGGCGCCGGATCCCGCTCGCGGATCGTGTGGCGGTCGCCGTCGCGCTCCAGCACCAGGCGGCGCTCGTGCAGGGCGTCCAGCGTCGAGCGATGCCCGATCGAGATCAGCGCCGTGCCGGGCAGCGCTTCGCGCAACAGCCGATACAGGGCGGCCTCGGAAGGTTCGTCGAGCGAGGCGGTCGCCTCGTCGAGGAACAGATAGTCGGGCGCGTGCAGGACGGCGCGGGCGATGGCGAGGCGTTGCTGCTCGCCGAGCGACAGCATGCGGGCCCAATGGGCGTCCTCGTCGAGCCGCGGAACCAGAGCCCCGAGACCGACGGACGTCAGCACCGCGCCGATTCGCTCGCGTGAGAAAGCGTCGGGGAGCGCCGGGTAGCACACCGCGGCGGCGAGCGGGCCGATCGGCAGATAGGGCTTCTGCGGCAGCACCATCACGGACTTGTCGGCCGGCACCGCGATGTCGCCGTCGCCGAACGGCCAGATCCCGGCCAGTGCCCGGAACAGGGTCGACTTGCCCGAGCCCGACGGGCCGGCGACCAGCACGCGGGCGCCGGCCGGAAGCTCGAAGTCGGCGGCCGTCACCAACGACCGACCGTTCGGCAACCGCACGTCGAGCGCCGTGGCCGCGATCGCGTCCGCGTCCGGCCGCCGCGTCACCGCGACGGTCTCGGGCGCCTGCGTCGCGGCCCGCCCCGCCGCGATCGCGGCGTCGAAGCCGTCGAGGCGGTCGACCACGGCCTTCCACTCGGCGATCGACCGGTAGGAGGTGATGAAGAACGACAGTGCCGTCTGAACGCTGCCGAAGGCGGACGCCGTCTGCATCAGCCCGCCGAGATTGACGGCACCGGCGAAATAGGCCGGCGACACGACGACGAACGGGAACACGGTCGAGACCTGACCGTAGCCGGCCGTGAAGAAGGTGAGCTTCTTCTGCCGCGTCATGATGGCGAACCAGTTGCCCATCAGGGCGCCGAAGCGGTCGAGTAGCCGGGCCTTCTCGGCGCTCTCGCCGCCGAGCAGCGCGATCTGCTCGCCGTTCTCGCGCACCCGCACGAGGCTGAAGCGGAAGTCGGCCTCGTAGCGCTGCTGCCGGAAGTTCAGCGGGATCAGCGGCCGACCGATCAGATGGGTGAGCGCGGTGCCGACGATCGCCCAGAGGAGCGCGGCCCAGACCAGATAGCCCGGAATGTCCCAGATGCGCCCGCCGAGATGCAGCGGCGCCTGCGCCGACAGGCCCCACAGGATGGCGACGAAGGAGACCAGGGTGACGACCGCGTTGAGCAGCCCGAGCCCGATGGTCAGGCCGCGGTCGATGAACTGGTTGATGTCCTCGGCGATGCGCTGATCGGGATTGTCGGCCGCGTCGCCGAGCAGCTGCATGCGGTAGTGGTTGCCGTGGGCGAGCCACTGCGACAGATACTGCCCGGTCATCCAGCGCCGCCAGCGGATCTGCAGCCACTGGTTCAGGTAGAGCTGGTAGACGGCGAGCACGATGTAGGCCGCGGCGAGCGCGCAGAAGAACAGGAGCTCGGACACGAAGGCGTCCCAGCTGCGCTCCTGCAAGGCGTTGTAGAAGCGGTTGTTCCACTGGTTGATCATCACCGTGATGGCGACGATGGCGAGCTCGATGACGATCACGGCGGCGAGCAGGCCGCGGCCCGCCCAGCGGTCCTCCGAGCGGAAGTAAGGTGCGGCGAGGCGCCACACGACGGCGAGAGACGATGTCAGGCGGGACAAGGGGCGCTCCACTGGCGGCGGCGCGGCCCGCGGGGCGGGCGGCGAAACGCCGCTTCAATCGCGGCGAAAGCGGGCGTTTTCACGTCCCGGAGGCCGCCGCCGCGGCCTGCCCCGGGCGGGCGCCGGCGATCCGGAATTTCACCTAAAGTTCGATGCCTTCGCCCTTGAGGTTGCGGCGGGAACCGGCCACACTGCCGCCCAACCGGCAGCACCCGCCTGCCGGAGCACGAGCGGTCCACGCTCCAAACGGCCCGAAAACGAGGCCGTTCGCCAACGATTTTTTGGAGGAAACGCAGACATGTCCCGCCCGGATTCCCGCCACCCGTCCGTCCGCACGTCGCCCGCTCAGACCCCGGCGACCACGGCGAAAGCCGCGACGCGGCGCAAGTTCCTGCTGACCGCCGGCGCGGCCGGCGCTGCCGCGACGGTCGCGGCCCCGGCCGTCGCCCAGTCGAGCGGCCCGATCACCATGCGCTGGCAGAGCACCTGGCCGTCGAAGGACATCTTCCACGAATACGCCCTCGACTTCGCCAAGAAGGTCAACGACATGACCGGCGGCGACCTGAAGATCGAGGTGCTGCCGGCGGGCGCCGTGGTGCCCGCCTTCGGCCTGCTCGAGGCGGTGTCGAAGGGCACGCTCGACGGCGGTCACGGCGTCATGGTCTATCACTACGGCAAGCAGACCGCGCTCGCGCTCTGGGGCTCCGGCCCGGGCTACGCGATGGACGCCAACATGCTGCTCGCCTGGCACAAGTACGGCGGCGGCAAGGAGCTGCTCGCCAAGCTCTACGACTCGATCGGCGCCAACGTCGTGTCGTTCCCCTACGGCCCGATGCCGACCCAACCGCTCGGTTGGTTCAAGAAGCCGATCACCAAGGTCGACGACATGAAGGGCCTCAAGTACCGGACCGTCGGCATCTCGATCGACGTGTTCACGGGCCTCGGCGCCGCCGTCAACGCGCTGCCGGGCGGCGAGATCGTCTCGGCGATGGACCGCGGCCTCCTCGACGCCGCCGAGTTCAACAACGCCTCCTCGGATCGCGTGCTCGGCTTCCCGGACGTCTCCAAGGTCTGCATGCTGCAGAGCTACCACCAGAACGCCGAGCAGTTCGAGATCTTGTTCAACAAGACCAAGTACGACGCGCTGCCGGAGAAGATGCGGGCCATCATCGCCAACGCGGTCGAAGCCGCGTCGGCCGACATGTCGTGGAAGGCGGTCGACCGCTACTCCAAGGACTATGTCGAGATGCAGCAGAAGGACAAGGTCCGCTTCTACAAGACGCCCGACGCCGTGCTGAAGCGGCAGCTCGAGGTCTACGACGACGTCGTGAAGAAGAAGGCGGCCGACAACGCGATGTTCAAGGAGATCCTCGAGTCGCAGCGGCAGTTCGCCCAGCGCGCCACGCAGTGGGAGAACGACACGGTGGTGAGCCGCAAGATGGCGTTCGATCACTATTTCGGCGCCGCCGGCGTCGCCAAGCAGCCGACCTGATCACGCCCATACCGGAGCGGTCCTCGCCGTCGCGAAGGTCGCTCCGGTCCCGTCCGCCACGCCGTTGCCGAACGCGGCGACGCGTCCGACCGTCAGACGACGTCCCGTCCGCGGCGCGCCGGACGGCCCACGCGCCCCGATCGCCCCCCGCGCCGAGCGTCCCCGCCCATGTCGATGCAAGCGTCCACCCGGGCCATTCGGCGTGCGAAGCCGATCCAGCGCGTCCTCTACATCGCCGACCTGATCAGCACGATCGTCGGCAAGACCGCGGCCTGGCTGATCATCGTGCTGATGGCGGTCGTCGTGATCGAGGTGGTCAAGCGCTATGCCCTCAACGCCCCGACCGCCTGGATCTTCGATCTCAACAACATGCTCTACGGCACCGTGTTCATGCTGTGCGGCGCCTATGCGCTCGCCCAGAACGCGCATGTCCGCGGCGACTTCCTCTACGGCTCGATGCGGCCGCGCACCCAGGCCGGGCTCGACCTCGCCCTCTACATCCTGTTCTTTTTCCCCGGCATCGCCGCGCTGATCTATGCCGGATATCACTACGCCCAGGATTCGTGGCGCATTCTCGAGCACTCGAACGTCACGGCCGACGGGCCGCCCGTCTATCCGTTCAAGACCGTGATCCCGATCGCCGGCGTCCTCGTGATGATGCAGGGGCTCGCCGAGATGCTCCGCTGCGTCGTCTGCCTCAGGACGGGAACCTGGCCGCCGCGCCTGAAGGACGTCGACGAGCTCGACGTCGTCGAGGAGCAGCTCGCCAAGAGCGAATACATCGACGCCGCCGACCGCGACGCGGCGATCGCCCGCACGCACAAGATGGAAGAGACCGTGCGCCAGCGCGGCATGGGGGGAGACGTGAACACATGAGCGATCCCGCTCTCGGGCTCCTGATGCTCGGGCTCATCGTGATCGCCATCATGATGGGCTTCCCCACCGCTTTCACGCTGATGGGGCTCGGCATCTTCTTCGGCTTCTACGCCTTCTACGATCCGAGCCAGTTCTGGTGGGACAACCGCGTCTTCGACCTGATGGTCCAGCGCGCCTACGGCGCGATGACCAACGACGTTCTGATCTCCATCCCGCTCTTCGTGCTGATGGGCTACGTGATGGAGCGCGGCGCGCTGGTCGACAAGATGTTCTACAGCGTGCAGCTCTCGTTCAGCCGGCTGCCGGCGTCGCTGGCGGTCGCGACCCTGATCGTCTGCGCCTTCTGGGGGCTGGCCTCGGGCCTGGTCGGCGCCGTCGTCGTGCTGATGGGCGTGATCGCGCTCGGCCCGATGCTGCGCGCCGGCTACGACGTCAAGCTCGCCGCCGGCGTCATCACGGCCGGCGGCACGCTCGGCATTCTCATTCCACCCTCGGTGATGATCATCGTCTACGCGGCGGTCGCCGGGCAGTCGGTGGTGAAGCTCTACGCCGCGGCGATGTTCCCGGGCTTCTTCCTGGCGAGCCTCTACATCGCCTACATCGTCGGCCGGGCCCTGATCCAGCCGTCGCTGGCGCCGCCGCTGCCGCCCGAGCAGACGCGCGTGCCGGTGCCGCAATGGGTCGACCGGCTGCGCGTCGCCTACTCGCCCAACATGCTGAAGACCTTCGTCACCGCGCTCGCCTCCCCGGCCCGGGCTCTGGCGGTCAAGACGGAGGACGGGGTGCCGGTCCGCTACGGCACGCTGCTCGGCAACTTCCTGATCGCGCTGGTGCCGCTCGCCCTGTGCGTCGCGGTGATGGGCCTCGTCTGGTGGTACGTCGTCGTCCACCGCGCACCGGCCGAGGAGATCGAGGCGCTCGGCCTGCAGCCGCTCGGTGGTGCCGCCCCGGTCGAGGAGGCGGCGGATAGCGGACCGGGCACCGGCTTCTACGTGACCTACGGCGTGATCTGCGCGCTGCTCGCGGCGATGCTGATGCGCTACTACTGGCGCATGGAGGCCGAGCGGTTCTCGCTCCTCAAGCTGCTCGCCACCTCGGTGCTGCCGATCGGGGTGCTGAGCACGACCGTGCTGCTCGTCATCCTGCTCGGCATCACCACGGCGACCGAGTCGGCCGCGGTCGGCGCCTTCGGGGCCTTCCTGCTGGCGCTGCTCGCCCGCACGCTCGACTGGAAGCGCACCACCGAGGCGGTGTTCCTCACCGCCAAGACGACCGCGATGGTGTGCTGGCTGTTCATCGGCTCGGCCCTGTTCTCGGCCGTGTTCGCGGTGCTCGGCGGCCAGGCGCTGCTGGAGCGATGGGTGCTGTCGCTCGACATGACGCCCACCCAGTTCATGCTGCTGTCGCAGGCGATCATCTTCATTCTCGGCTGGCCGCTGGAATGGACCGAGATCATCATCATCTTCGTGCCGATCTTCCTGCCGCTGCTGAAGCACTTCGGCATCGATCCCGTCCTGTGGGGCGTGCTCGTCTTCGTCAACCTGCAGGCCGCCTTCCTGTCGCCGCCGGTCGCCATGTCGGCCTTCTACCTGAAGGGCGTCGCGCCGCCGCACGTCACCATCAACCAGATCTTCGCCGGCATGATGCCCTACATGGGCGTGGTGATCCTGTGCATGGTGATCATCTACATGTGGCCCGATATCGTGCTGTGGCTGCCCAACTGGCTGTACGGAAGCTGACGGGGCGAGGTGGCAGCCCTCGCGTCCCTCGCCTGCCGTGAGCGCGTCGCCAGATCCTCGGTCGTTCCGGGGCCGCGTGACAGCGCGGAGCCCGGGATCCTTGCCCCCGGTCTGTCGTGAGCCACCGGCGCCGGGGATATGGATTCCGGGCTCGGCGCTGCGCGCCGCCCCGGAATGACGCGTTCTACAGTGCACGCTTCAGCGAGAGGTGAAGAGCCTCACTTCCAGCTCTGGTTCTCGGCGTCCCAGACGCGGCCTTTCAGGTCGCGGGCGAGGGTCGCGAGCAGCGCTTCGGTCTCGACCGCGGCGCTCTCCTCCTCCTGGCCGTGATAACCGGCCGTGAAGGCGAGCTGGGCGCCTGCCGCCTTGTCGGCCGGCTCGATCGAGGATTCGCCGAGCCAGATCACCAGCCCGTCGCCGCCGGTGGGCTTCTCCGGACCGACCAGCAGGGTCACCTCGATCACCTCGGACAGATCGAGGCCGCGCGCCGCCTGGTCGGGGCGCTCGAGCGTGATGGTCACCTCGCGCGTCACCTCGTCCCAGCGCGCCGACACCGGCTTCGCGGAGAGTGCCGCCGCCACGGCGGCCGACAGCTTCTCGCTCAGCGCATCGATCTTGAGGGCGCCGCCGTCCATGAACGCGGCCGCATCGACCCGCACGGCGCGCTCGATCCCGTAGGCGCCCGTGGTCCAGCCGGCCGTGATCACGCCCGGCATGCCTTGCAGCCGCGCGACCAGCGCGGCGGCACGCTCCGGCGCCGTCTCCAGCCGCACCGTCTGGTGGCCGCTGCGCAGATCCGTGCAGGTCTGCACCAGGCTCGCATAGTCGACCCGCACGCCCTGGCCGCGCAGGCTCTTCACCAGATCGACGAGGCCGTCGCGCGACACCTTCACGGCGACCGCCACGGGTGACACGTCGGCGAAGGTCGCGGGCGAGGTGACGATCTCCTCCTCGCTGGCCTGCTGGTCCTTGAACTCCTGCTCGCTCATGTCGGACAGGTCGGTCGCCGCCGCCGGCTGCGTCTTGCCGTCGCGCGTGATGGTGCCCTCGAGCGAAAACGTGTCGTTCGTCTGCTTGCGGGTCAGGCTGACCGTCACGGGCACGCCCTCCGGCTCGCTCCTGCCGCTGCCGACCAGCTTGCCGCCCTCCGGCTTGAGCGCGATCTTGAAGCGATCCTTGCGGATCGAGCCGGGGGTCACCGAGTGGCAGAGGTCGAGCTCGGCCGAGACGACGCGGTTGCCCTGGCGCACCTCGCGCCAGATCGCGTCGCTCGACAGCGATCCCATGAGCTCGCCGAAGATCGTGATGTAGCGCACCGTCTCGGCCGGCGACGTCGGCGCGGGCGCCGGTCGCGTGCCCTTGGCCTGCGGGAAGGCGGGGCCGGAAAGGGCGAGCGTCAGGGACGCGGCGGCGACGGCGGCGAGCGCACGCATGAAATCCTCCAGGGGAAACGGCGAGGTCGGCGGTGATCGGCCGCCGACGCTTGACCACAACCACGGCCAGCCGGCAAGAACAAGGCACCCGGCGACCCGGCGCGGCGCGACGGGCCCGGCCGGCCCGGCGGCCGGCCGCGGCTGCGCCGCGCCGCGGCCGCGATACCGTCCTCGATCGCGGTCTCGATCGCGGTCTCGATATCTTCCTCGATCCTGCTCTCGAACCGGAGTGACCTCATGATCTTTCGCGGCTCTTTCGTCCTGCGGCTGTCCCTCGCGCTCACCGTGTGGGGCGGCATGACGTGCGGCGGCGTGATCTGGGGCGCGACCGAGGGCGCGCAGGCGCAGGGCGCCTTTCCTTACGGGCAGGAGCTGCGCATGGACGCCGATCCGATGAAGGGCTCCAAGAAGGTGCCGATCCTCGACATCGCCGACAACGGTCTCGCCGAGATCGAGCTGTGGTGCGACGCCGTGAAGGCGCGCCTCGTCGTCGCCGGCGATACCGTCACGGTGCTGACCGGGGAGCGCGCCGCCCGCACCTGTCCGCCCGAGCGCGCCCAGGCCGACGCGGCGATGATCGCCGCGCTCGAGCAGGCGACCCACTGGAGGATGGTCGGCGACGCCCTGGTGCTCTCCGGCGGCCCGGCCGAGCTGCGCTTCCGCAAGCAGGGGAATTGAGGCGCAGTCCTTTCACCTCTCCCCGGCGGGGAGAGGTCGGATCTCGCGCAACAGCGCGAGATCCGGGTGAGCTACTGCCGAGGTCTCCATCGGCTCCGTAAACCCTCACCCCGACGCGCTTCGCGCGTCGACCCTCTCCCTCAGGGAGAGGGTCTCGATGCGCTGCGGCTCGACAAGGAGGCAGCCGACCTCGCCCCTCCAGGGGGTGGTGAAGACGATAATCACAACCCCAGCTTCGACCACAGCGCATCGACGCGCGCCGTGACCTCGGGCGTCGCCTTCAGCACCGCGCCCCATTCGCGGCTGGTCTCGGTGCCGATCTTGTTGGTCGCGTCGATGCCGAGCTTGCCGCCGAGGCCGGACAGCGGCGAGGCGAAGTCGAGATAGTCGATCGGCGTGCGGTCGATCACCACGAGGTCGCGCGAGGCGTCGAAGCGCGTCGCGATCGCCCAGGCGACGTCGTCCCAGCTCCTCGGATCGACGTCGTCGTCCACCACCACGATCAGCTTGGTGTAGGTGAACTGCGGCAGCATGCCCCACAGGCCCATCATGATGCGCCGGGCGTGGCCGGGATAGCGCTTCTTGATGGCGATGATCGCCATCCGGTACGAGCAGGCGTGCGGCGGCAGCCAGACGTCGACGATCTCCGGGAACGCCCGCTTGACGATCGGCAGGAACAGCTCGTTGAAGGTGGCGCCGAGCACGGCCGGCTCGTCCGGCGCGCGCCCCGTGAAGGTGGAGAGATAGGTCGGGTCGCGCCGCGTCGTGATCGCGGTGACGCGCATCACCGGAAACGGCTCGACCGCGTTGTAATAGCCGGTGTGATCGCCGAACGGGCCCTCCGGCGCCGTCTCGGTCGCCGACACGAAGCCCTCCAGCACGATCTCCGAATCGGCCGGCACCAGCAGCGGCACGGTGCGGGCCTTCGCCAATCGCGGCCGGGCGCCGCGCAGGAGCCCGGAGAACCGCACCTCGGACAGCGCCTCGGGCAGGGGCAGAACGGCGGCCAGCATGGTCGCGGGATCCGTGCCGATGGCGACCGCGACCGGCGTGTCCTTGCCCTGCGCGGCCCATTGGGCGTGATGCTTCGCGCCACCGCGATGGTGCAGCCAGCGCATGATGACGCGATCCGGCCCGAGCACCTGCATCCGGTAGATGCCGAGATTGTAGCCGGCGACCGTCTCGCTGTCGGGCGGCCGGGTCGTCACCACGCCCCAGGTGATCAGCGGGCCGGCCTCGCCGGGCCAGCAGGTCTGCACCGGAAGCGTCCCGAGATCGACGTCGCGGCCGGTGCGGACCTCCTCCTGCACCACCGGGCGGTCCACCGTCTCGGCCCGGGTGCGCATCGCCGCGCGCAGAATCGGCAGACGGGCGAGCGCGTCGCGCAGCCCGTCGACCGGCTGCGGCTCGCGCAGGGAGGCGAGCGCCTCGCCGAGCTCGGCCAACCGCTCGGGGCGAATGCCGAGTCCGGCGGCGACCCGCTCGCGGGTGCCGAACAGGTTGGCGATCACCGGCACGGGCAGGATGCGGCCGCTCGCGTCGCGCGGGCGCTCGAACACCAGCGCCGGGCCGTCGCGGGCGATCACCCGGCGATGCACCTCCGCCATGTCGTGAACGAGGTCGACCGGCTCGGCGACGCGGGCGACGTCGCCCGCCGCGTCGAGATGACGGACGAACTCGCGAAGGTCGCGGAACGGCGGAAAGTCTCGGATCGGCACGGCTCGTCTCCGGAAGGGACGGGATCAAGGGCCGCGCAGTGTCGTGCGTCCTTGACATAGAACAAAGCCCTAGCCGCCCCGGCGGGGTAACCAAGCCCTTCCATGTCGAGCAACTCAGCCACCATCCCCGAGCTCCCGGGGGTTCTCGCGTTCGGCCTGCGGCCGCTGCCGCTCGCCCCGCTCGCGGCCGCCCTCGATCTCGTCGTCAAATCGGCCGCCAGGCGGCATCCCGGCATGTTCGCCCGTCTCGGCGATCAGGCGGGGAAGCGCTTCATCATCGAGCCGACCGACCTCCCCTTCGTCGTCGTGATGACGCCGCGCGCCGAGGATCCCGAGATCCTGGTCGTGCGCCAAGGCGAGGCGCCGGAGGCCGACGCCCGCATCGCCGGGCCGCTCGGCGCGCTGGTCGGGCTCATTCACGGCGCCTATGACGGCGACGCCCTGTTCTTCTCGCGCGACCTCACCGTGGAAGGCGACATGTCGGCCGTGGTGGCGCTGCGCAACGCGCTCGACGACGCCGAGATCGATCTCGTGGCCGAAGCCGCCGCGGTTCTCGGGCCTCTCGCCTCGCCGGCCGAGCAGGTCGGCCGCCTCGCCGCCTCGGTCGCCGAGCGCATCACCGGCATCGCCTTCGCCCGCCCACGGAGCGGCTCATGACCCCCATTCTGGCAGCCGAACGGCCCGGCGCCCCCAAGGCAGCGGGCGCCGAGACGGCCGGCTCGATGTCCCACGACACCTGGACGCCGAAGGGCAAGCTCGAGCTGGTCTGCCCGGCCGGCACGCCGGCCGCCATGCGGGCCGCCATCGAGGCGGGCGCCGACTCGGTCTATTGCGGCTTCGCCGACGACACCAACGCGCGTAACTTCCCGGGACTCAACTTCAGCTACGCCGAGATGGCGGACGGCATCGCCTACGCGCACAAGCGCGGCGTCAAGGTGCTGATCGCCGTCAACACGTTCCCGCGCGCCGGCCAGCCCGAGGCGTGGCATCGCGCGATCGACACGATCGCGCAGGTGGGCGGCGACGCCGCGATCGTCGCCGACATCGGCCTGCTCGACTATGCCGCCGAGAAGCACCCGAACCTGCGCCTGCATCTCTCGGTGCAGGCGGCCGCCGCCAATCCGGAGGCGATCGGCTTCTTCGTCGAGCGCTTCGGCGTGCGGCGCGTCGTGCTGCCGCGGGTTCTGACCGTCCAGGAGATCGCCGTCCTCAACAAGGAAATCCCCTGCGAGACCGAGGTGTTCGTGTTCGGCGGCCTGTGCGTGATGGCGGAGGGGCGCTGCTCGCTCTCCTCCTACGCCACCGGCTGCTCGCCCAACATGAACGGGGTCTGCTCGCCGCCGAGCCACGTCACCTATGCGCAGGAGAAGGGCAACTTCGTTTCGCGGCTGGGCGAATTCATGATCAACACGGTGCCGGGCGGCCAGCCGATGCCGTATCCGACGCTGTGCAAGGGCCGCTTCACGGCGAACGGCGAGACCTCGCACATCTTCGAGGATCCGGCGAGCCTCGACGCCAGCCTGCTGATCCCGCCGCTCCACGAGGCCGGCGTGACGGCGCTGAAGATCGAGGGCCGGCAGCGCAGCCGCAGCTACACGGATGCGGTGGTGCGGGCGCTGCGCGGCGCGCTCGACCAACATGCCCGCGGCCTGCCGATCAATGCGCGTGCCCTGACGGCGCTCTCCGAGGGCGCCTCGACGACGCGCGGCGCCTATCAGAAGACGTGGCGGTAATTCTCATGACGACCAACGGCGCGGACGCCGCACGCAGCACCCTCACGCTCGGAGCCGTGCTGTTCAACTGGTCGCCCGAGCAGTGGCGCGACTATCACTTCCGGGTCGCCGACGAGGCGCCGGTGGAGCGTGTCTGCGTCGGCGAGGTGGTGTGCTCGAAGCGCCTGCCGTTCTATCAGGACGACATGCCGGCCGTGATCGAGCGCCTGCAGCGCGGCGGCAAGACCGTGATCCTCTCCTCGCTGGCGCTGCCGACGCTGCCGCGCGAGCGCAAGATGATCAACGATCTCTTGGCGATCCCCGGCGTGCTGGTGGAGGCGAGCGACGTCTCGGCGCTCGGCCCGCTCGGCGGCCGGCCGCACGTGATCGGCCCGCTGATCAACGTCTACAACGAGGGCACGGTCGCCTTCATGGAGAAGCAGGGGGCCGTGCATATCTGCCTGCCGCCCGAGCTGCCGATGACCGCGATGGCGGCGCTCGCCGTGAAGGCGAGGACGGCGACGCTGGAGGCGTGGGCGTTCGGCCGGGCGCCGCTCGCCATCTCGGCGCGCTGCTACCACGCCCGCATCCACCAGCTCGCCAAGGACTCCTGCCAATTCGTCTGCAACAAGGATCCGGACGGGCTCGAGGTCGATACGCTGGAGGGCCGCCGCTTCCTCGCCGTGAACGGCGTGCAGACGATGAGCGACACGGTCGTCAACCTGATCGGCGACGTCGCCGTGCTCGCCCAATGCGGCGTCGGGTCGTTCCGCCTGTCGCCGCACACCTGCGACATGGTCGCGCTGGCGCAGGCCTTCCGCGACGTGCTCGACGGCACGATTTCGGCCGCCGAGGGCGAGGCGCGGGTCGCCGCCCTGATGCCGAACGCCGTCTTCTCCAACGGCTTCCTGCACGGCAAGCCCGGCCATCAGCGCATCGCCCTGGCGGGGTAGATCACCCTCTCCCTGAGGGAGAGGGTCGGGCGCGAGCGAAGCGCGCGACCGGGGTGAGGGTTTACGGCGCCGGTTGGCTGGCCTCGGCACCCCCCTCACCCGGATCTCGCGCATGCGCGCGAGATCCGACCTCTCCCCGCAGGGGAGAGGTGAAAGGGGAGTGCGAGCCGCGACGTCACCCCTTCCTCGGCAGCGCGACGATCATGTCGAGCTCGACCCGGGCGCCGGGCGACGAGAGCTGGTTGATGCACACCATCGTGCTGGCAGGACGCCAGTCGCCGAAATAGGGCCGCATGGCGCGGTGCATGCCGTCGCCGTCGCGGATGTCGGTCAGGTACTTGGTCACCTTGACGACGTCCTTCCAGCTCGCGCCCACCTCGTCGAGGATCGACTTGATCGCCTCCATGGCGTTCTTGGTCTGCTCCTCGATCGCATGCGGATGCACGTGCTCCTCGTCGCGATGTGGATGGTCGTGATAGAGGGCCGAGGCGGTCGCCCCCGAGATGAACATCAGGTCGCAGGCCCCGACGATGTGGACGGCCGGCGCATAGGGCATCTTGTGCGCCTGCGACGGATCGGGATGGATCGACTTCAGCTCGAAGGTCATGGGACGTCTCCGGTGCGTTGATATTGGTGCGGCGGGAAGGACGTGAGCGGGATCAGTTGACGCGCCAGTGGCCGAGGCGGACGTCGATGGCGTCCTGGATCTTGGTGACGACGATGCCGAGCGTGGCGAGCACGATCAGCACGGCGAACACCTGCTCGGTCTCCAGCACCTGGCCGGCGAGATAGAGGCGCGCGCCGAGCCCGACCTTGCCGACCACCATCTCGGCGGCGACGACCAGGATGATCGACACGCCGAGCCCGAGCCTTATGCCGGCGAAGATCGACGGGATGGCGCTCGGCAGGAGCACCATGCGGATGATCTGGCGACGCGACGCGCCGAGATCGCGGGCGGCGAGCACGAGGCCCTGGTCGCACTGGCTGATGCCCAGCACGGTGTTGATCACGATCGGAAAGAAGGCGCCGAGCATGCTGATCGTCAGCATGAACGGGCCGCCGGTGCCGAGCCAGATGATCAGCAGCGGGATCAGCGTCACCTTGGGCAGCGGATAGAGCGCGGCGATGAAATTGTCGGCGATCGCCCGCACCCGCACCGACACGGCCATCCAGACGCCGAGCGCGACGCCGAGGGCGAGCGCGATGAAGAAGCCGCCGAAGATGCGCGACAGCGTCGCGATCAGATCGGTCGTCAGGCCGCCGTTGCGGAACATGTCGAGCAGCGCGACGACGATGCGGCTCGGCCGCGGCAGGTAGATGGGGTTGAGCGCCAGGACGATGCAGGCGAGCTCCCAGGCGAGGATCACCACCGCGACCGCGATCCAGCTCAGCGCCTTCGGCTCGCCGAGGCGGGTGAGGAGGCTGCGGGAGCTCTCTGCCGGCGCGGTGTCCGGGCTCGCCAGCGGTCCGGCCGTGGTGTCGGGGCTCACGCTTCGCCTCCCTCGGTCGCCATGGCGCGGATGACCTCCTGGCGCAGCAGCCCGTAGATCCTGTCGAACAGCGCCGAGAAGCGCGGGTCGTGCGTCGTCGCCATGCTGCGCGGACGCGGCAGATCGTTCTGGATCTCGGCCGCGATGCGGCCCGGCCGCGCCGTCATCACCAGGATCGTGTCGGCGAGCAGGATCGCCTCCTCGATCGAGTGGGTGACCAGGATCGCCGTGGTGCCGCTGCGCTCGACCAGAGTCGCGAGCTGCTCCTGCAGCACCAGCCGCGTCTGTGCGTCGAGCGCGCCGAACGGCTCGTCGAGCAGCAAGAGCTCGGGCTCCATCACCAGCGCGCGGGCGATGCCGACGCGCTGGCGCATGCCGCCGGAGAGCTGCCGCGGATATTTCTGCTCGAACCCCGTCAGATCGACGGCGGCGAGCGTCTTCTTGGCCCGGGCGAGGCGCTCGGCCTTCGGCACGCCGGCGACCTCGAGGCCGAACGCGACGTTGTCGACGATGGTGCGCCAAGGAAACAGATTGAAGGCCTGCCAGACGGTCGCCATGTGGGGCGGCGCGACATCCTGGGGCGGCGCGACGTCCGGGCTCGTGCCCGCGTCTTGCGCGGTCGCGTCGGTGTCGCCGCCGAGCCTCACGAAGCGCAGCTTGCCGCGGGTCGGCGCGAGGAAGCCGCGGACGATCTGCAGGAGCGTGCTCTTGCCGCAGCCGCTCGGGCCGATGATCGCCGTCACCTTGCCGGGCGCGAAGCGGCAGCTCACGTCGGCGAGCGCGACGGTCGGCTCGCCGCTCTTCGACGGAAAGATGAGCCCGATGCCCTCGATCGCGATCGTCGTCGCGGACGCTCGCGGCGCCGACCCTTGCGCCGCGGTTGCGTGCGGCGCGGAGGTCGCGGCCGTGGAGGCGGCAGCCTGCGCTGGCGACATGGCGTTCCCCTCCGGGGCTCGAGGCTCGAACCGGACCCACGGGCCGGCTGGTCCGTTGCGTCGAAGCCTCCGACGTGATTATCTTTATGTCAAGATATTTGCGGAGGCAGCCGGTGCCGCGATCCGATGCAGTTTCGTCCCGCGCCGCGGGATCGTCCCGCGATGCAGCGATCTTCGGCGACGCGATGGACCGCTTCATCGCCGAGTGGAACGCCTCGCATCCCGATATCGACGTGCACTATCTCGCGACGCTCGGTCGCATCCTGCGGCTCTCCGCTCATCTGCGCGAGGCGGTCGACGGCTGGCTGAAGCCGTTCGGCCTGACCTGGGACGTGTTCGATCTTCTCGTGACGATCCGACGCTCCGGCGCGCCGAACGGCGTGCGGCCGACGGCGCTCTACGACGCCTGTCTCCTGTCGTCCGGCGCGATGACCAACCGCATCGACCGCGTCGAGAAGGCGGGTCTCGCGGTGCGGCGTCCCGATCCCGACGACCGCCGCGCGACACGCGTCGCGTTGACGCGGCGCGGCGCGACGCTCGCCGGCAAGGCGATGGCCGCGCATGCGGCGCACTCGCGCGACATCGCCGACCGGCTCACCGCGGCCGAGCAGGAGACGCTCGCGCGCCTGCTACGCAAGCTGTTGGCGACGTTCGAGAACGAGACGCGTGCCGGGCACGGCGAATGAGCCCGTCGCCGTGCAGGAGGCCGCCTCGTCACCCGACCGAGCCGACGGGCGAAACGCCGCAGCCGCGGCCGGACGCGACGGCCTTGCCGCCCGCGCCGACCGTGGTGCACACTTCATACAAAGACTGCAGATACGGCAACCGACCCCCTCGCCGTCGTTTCCCCGCGGCATCGCTCTTGCATTTCCCGCCCCGCATCACCTCGATGCCGTTGTCCCACCCCCGGAGGCGCCCATGACCCGCTCCCTCGATCGCCGACGCTTTCTGTCCACGACCGCCGCGGCCGCCGCCGCGGCGACGATCGCGATGCCTTATGTCGCCCGGTCGCAGGAGCGGGCGAAGATCCGCATCGGCGTCGTGCCGCTGATCTCCTCCGGGCCGATCTTCGTCGCCCAGGCGAAGGGATTCTTCGACAAGGTCGGCCTCGACGTCGAGATCCGCTACTTCGCCGACGGCGTGCTGGCGATGCCGGCGCTGATCGCCGGCGAGCTCGACGCCACGGTCGCGACGCTCAATGCCGGCCTGTTCAACACCGTGTCGAAGGGCGCCCCGTTCAAGCTGATCCTCGACCGCGGCTCCGAGAAGCCCGGCTCCGGCTCGATGACCATCGCGGCGTCGAACGACATGGTGAAGGCCGGCATGACGGCGCCGAACAAGATGGCGCTGCTGAAGGGCAAGAAGGTCGCGATCCAGGCGCCGGGCGGCATCGACCAGTATCTGATCGGGCTCGGCGTGCAGCGCGCCGGCCTCGATCCGCGCACCGACGTGGACTGGTCGAGCGGGCTCGCCTATCCGGACATCGTCAAGGCGATCGGCGCCGGCCAGGCCGACGCCGCCAACGTGCCGGTGCCGCTCGGCTTCCTGGTCGAGAAGAACAACTTCGGCAAGCTGGTCTTCTCCGGTTACGACATCGAGCCGAACACCCAGCTCGCCTGCTGGGCGATGTCGCAGAAGTACCTGCAGGCCAACAAGTCGGCCGCGGTGCGCTTCGCCATGGCGCACACCCATGCGGGCCGGCTCTACAACAAGGCCGCCGCCGCCAAGGATCCGGAGGTGATCAAGATCGTCTCCGACGCCACCAAGGTGCCGCCGCCCTTGATCGAGGCCGCGGCGCCGCGCTGGACCTGGTTCGCCGACGACGGCCAGCCCAACATCGACTCCTGCATGGCGCAGGGCAGGTTCTGGACCGAGCAGATGAAGCTCGTCTCCGGCAGCGTCACGAAGGAGCAGCTGTCCGACCTGTCGCCGGCCATCGAGGCGAACGCCCAGCTCGCGACCAAGAATCCGTTCGGGTGAGGATGCGGGGCGCGTGCCCGGGGCCATTCGCTCCAGGCTCCGCGTGGCCCGACTCGCGGCGCGGCGCGTCCGGGACACGAGCGCCCCGCAGCGATCCGCAATCGGCGTCGCGCGAATAGAAAAAGGGCCGCCTCTCGGCGGCCCTTCGTCGTCTGATGATCAGAAGCGGCCGATCAGAAGTCCATGCCGCCCATGCCGCCGCCGTGCGGCATCGCCGGGGCCGGCTTGTCCTTTGGCAGCTCGGCGACCATCGCCTCGGTGGTGACGAGCAGGCCGGCGACCGAGGCCGCGTCCTGCAGCGCGGTGCGCACCACCTTGGCCGGATCGATGATGCCGGCCTCGACCATGTCGACATACTGCTCGGTCTGCGCGTCGAAGCCGAAGGTCTCCGACTTGTTCTCGAGGATCTTGCCGACCACGATCGAGCCCTCGACGCCGGCGTTGTCCGCGATCTGACGGATCGGGGCCTCGAGCGCCTTCAGCACGATGTTGATGCCGGCCTGGACGTCGGCATTGTCGTTCTTCAGCTTGCCGACCGAGGCCTTGGCGCGCAGCAGCGCGACGCCGCCGCCCGGGACGATGCCTTCCTCGACGGCCGCGCGGGTCGCGTTGAGGGCGTCCTCGACGCGGTCCTTCTTCTCCTTCACCTCGATCTCGGTGGCGCCACCGACACGGATCACCGCGACGCCGCCGGCGAGCTTCGCCAGGCGCTCCTGGAGCTTCTCGCGGTCGTAGTCCGAGGTGGTCTCCTCGACCTGCGCCTTGATCTGGCCGACCCGCGCCTCGATGTCGGCCTTCTTGCCGGCACCGTCGACGATCGTGGTCTTCTCCTTCTCGATCAGAACCTTCTTGGCCCGACCGAGCATCTGCACGGTGACGTTCTCGAGCTTGATGCCGAGGTCTTCGGAGATCACCTGGCCGCCGGTGAGGATCGCGATGTCCTCGAGCATCGCCTTGCGGCGATCACCGAAGCCCGGCGCCTTCACGGCCGCGACCTTGAGGCCGCCGCGCAGCTTGTTGACGACCAGGGTGGCGAGCGCCTCGCCCTCGACGTCCTCGGCGATGATGACGAGCGGCTTGCCCGACTGCACCACCGCCTCGAGCACCGGCAGCATGGCCTGCAGGCCCGACAGCTTCTTCTCGTGGAGGAGCACGTAGGCGTCCTCGAGATCGGCCGTCATCTTCTCGGCGTTGGTGATGAAGTACGGCGAGAGGTAGCCGCGGTCGAACTGCATGCCCTCGACGACCTCGAGCTCGGTCTCGAGCGCCTTGGCCTCCTCGACCGTGATGACGCCCTCGTTGCCGACCTTCTGCATGGCGCCGGCGATCATCTCGCCCACGCCCTTGTCGCCGTTGGCCGAGATGGTGCCGACCTGCGCGACCTCGGCCGACGAGCCGACCTTCTTGGCGCGCTTCTCGATGTCCTTCACGACCGCCTGCACGGCGATCTCGATGCCGCGCTTGAGGTCCATCGGGTTCATGCCGGCGGCCACCGACTTGGCGCCCTCGCGGACGATCGCCTGGGCGAGAACCGTGGCCGTCGTGGTGCCGTCACCGGCGAGATCGTTGGTCTTCGAGGCCACTTCGCGCACCATCTGGGCGCCCATGTTCTCGAACTTGTCCTCGAGCTCGATCTCCTTGGCGACCGTCACGCCGTCCTTGGTGATGCGCGGGGCGCCGAAGCTCTTCTCGATGACGACGTTGCGGCCCTTCGGGCCGAGCGTCACCTTCACGGCGTTGGCGAGCAGGTCGACGCCGCGCAGCATCTTGTCGCGCGCGTCGGAGGAAAAGCGGACGTCCTTGGCAGCCATGTCGATTGCTCCGAATTGGGGTCAGTCGGAATATGCCGAACCTCCCGGGGCGGCGCGCTCGCGCGCCCCGCGCGGCCGGCGGGAAGGCGTCGTGATCAGCCGATCACGGTGATCAGCCGATCACGCCCATGATGTCGGACTCCTTCATGATCAGGAGATCCTCGCCGTCGAGCTTCACCTCGGTGCCCGACCACTTGCCGAACAGGACGCGGTCGCCGACCTTGAGGTCGAGCGGGACCAGCTTGCCGGCCTCGTCGCGGCCGCCCGGGCCGACGGCGATGATCTCGCCCTGGCTCGGCTTCTCCTTGGCGGTGTCCGGGATGATGATGCCGCCGGCGGTCTTCTCTTCGGCCTCGATGCGCTTCACGACGACGCGATCGTGCAGCGGGCGGAACGTGGTCTTCGCCATGGACTGTCTATCCTCGTCGCCACCTTGGGGTGGCTGGGGTTTCGTTGAGAAACTCGGGATTGTCGACTGGCACTCCGGTATCGAGAGTGCCAGCGCCGGCCCGGAGATAGGGAGGGGGCTTCCGCCTGTCAAGGCGCCGTCCGGAACGAAACCGGTTCCAGGGCGTTGCGGCTGCCGGCGCGGTTAATGCGATCGGGCTGGACCGGCTGGCCCAGCGGCCGGACGGCCCCCACGCCGGTGTCTTAGCGGGCGCACGACCGTCCGACAACCCGCGGCAAGGCGCGCGCCCCGCGGGCCCGCCGATCGAGACCGGTCAACCTGCCCGGTGAACGTCGGGTCGTGGCGCCACGTCATCGAAACGCCCATCTCCCGCCGTCATGGTGGGAGCCTTCGTCCGCCTGCCCGACGCGCGCGGGTGCGCCGGTATGCCGGCGACGGACCTTTGAATCACACTTGCGTGAAACCCTGCCGCCGATCAGAGTGGGGCATCGATGTCGGAGATCGTCATGCTGGGTTCGTTCCGGGGCGCCGCGCGCGTATTGACGGCTGCCGCCGCGCTGACGTCGCTCGCGGGCTGCGCGAGCACGCTGCCGTCGTTCTCGGGCGGCGGGTCGGCGCCGGAACCGGGCCCTGCCCCGATGGCGGCGGCGCCGCCGTCCAGCATCCGGCCGGACGAGATCGTCGGGCGCTGGGGCATGGCCGCCTATCACCGCCCGGAGGATCGCGCCCGCACCGAGGCGGCAGCCCGCGGCCAGTGCAAGCTGCCCTTCGTCATCAACCGCTCCTCGACCGGCGTGTCGATGCTCGGCCACGACAGCCCGCAGGTGCAGGACATGCTGCTCAAGGCGGGACCGGACGGAAAGACCTATGTCGGCCCGAGCCCGGCCGCCCCCGACGCCGACGACCGCGAGGTGGTGTCGTTCGACGGCCGCGTGCTGATCATGAAATGGGTCGATCCGGAGGTCGCCGGCCGCTACGGCACCATGATCCTGGTCCGCTGCGGCGCCGAGGGCACCACGGCCCGCGCCCCCCGCCCCGCTCCCGCCGCCCGCTGACCCGCCACCCTTGATGACCACGAGGCCCGCATGAATGCCGGGCATCCCAAGCTCCTCTGGCTGCCGCTCGCTCCGTTCGAGCGCGACGGGCTGAAGACCGCGCTCAAGGGCGCCGGCCTGCCGCACGACGACGTCGCGGCGCCGGGACGGTACTTCTGGCGTTTCGAGGAGAACGACGTCCCGGTCGGCTTCGGCGGCATCGAGGTTCACGGCGACGACGGGCTCCTGCGCATCGTCACTTTGCCGGTGCTGCGCCATCGCGGCCTCGGCGGCGCCATCGCCGAGGCGCTGGAGGGCGAGACCGTGGCGCTCGGCTGCCGCGCCCTGTGGGTGGCGGCCGGCGGCGAGGCCGCCTTCTTCGCCGAGCGCGGCTACGTGCCCGTGCTGCCCGCCGCCGTTCCGGCCGCGATCGCTGAGCGGCTCCCGCCCGGCGCCGACACGCCGATGATGAAGCGGGTGGGGTAAGAGTTACGGTGCGATCAGGGGTGTTTCGGCTCCGCGTCGCATCATGACCTCCATCGGGCTCGGCTCCCCCCCTCCCCATCCCTCCCCCACAAGGGGGGAGGGAGCACATTGGGGCTAACTCCAAGCTTCCAGTCGAGCCGTCGAGCGAGAGCGGGTCCGCTGGCTCTGCGTTCGCGCCTCCAGCATTCCCTCCCCCCCTTGTGGGGGAGGGACAGGGAGGGGGGTAGCCACGCACGATCACGCCAGTGATCAGAGCGACCCGCGCAGCCACCACCAGCCGACGTGATCACGTCGGCTCCGTTGGTCCGCCGAAATCACTCCGTCTTGGCGCCGAGGCCGGCGAGCTTGACGATCCTGGCCCACTTCTCGATGTCGGCGCGCAGATAGGCGTCGAATACCTTCGGGTCCATGTCCATCGGCACGGCGCCCTGGCGGCTCCACGCCTCGCGGATCTCGGGCTTGGCGATCACGGCCCGGATCGCGCCGTTGAGCTGATCGACGATCGTTGCGGGCGTGCCGGCCGGCGCCATCACGCCGAGCCAGATCGTCGCCTCGTAGCCCGGCACGCCGGCCTCGGCGACGGTCGGCACGTTCGGCATCAGGGCCGAGCGCGTCGTGCCCGTGGTGGCGAGCGCGCGCACCTGGCCGGCCTCGGCGTTGCTGCGCATCGTCGTGATGGCGTCGAACATCATCTGGACGTGGCCGCCCATCACGGCGTTGCGGGCCTCGCCCGACGCCTTGTGCGGCACATGCACGATGTCGGTGCCGCTCATCGCTTTGAAAAGCTCGCCGGCCATGTGATACGGCGTGCCCGGTCCCGAGGAGGCGTAGTTCAGGCCGCCGGGCTTCTGCGTGGCGAGCGCGACGAACTCGGAGAGCGTCTTGGCCGGCACGGCGTTGTTCACCACCATCAAGAGATCGGACGAGTTGATCGGCGCCACCGCGACGAAGTCGCGCATCAGCTCGAACGGCTTGTTCGGAATCAGCGACTCGTTGGTCGTGTGGGTGTTCGACATGACGAGCAGCGTGTAGCCGTCGGCCGGCGACTTCGCGACCATGTCGGTGCCGATGATGGCGCCGGCGCCGGGCCGGTTCTCCACCACGAAGGACTGCCTGGTCGTCTCGGAGAGATGCTGCGCCAGAACCCGGGCGAACACGTCGGCCGGACCGCCGGCGCCGAACGGCACGATCATGCGCACCGGCCGCGCCGGATAATCCTGCGCCGCGGCGGAACCGTTCGGAACGATTGCTGCAAATGCGAGAAGGGCGACGCCGAACGACAGAACACGAGACGACGAGACTCGAGACGAGACGACTCGAGACGACAAGACGCGAGACGACAAGACGCGAGACAGAAAGGCGAGCGCACGCCGGCGAGCGTTCATGGACATCCTCCCGTGTGATGGATCGTTATGAAGCCGATCCTTTCATCCACGGGTAGCACGAACGCGACCGCCCGGCGAGCACGACGGCTCGCAAGAGAGGACGGAAGATCACGGGAGATCGCTGGGATCGCAGGCGACGCGGCGCTCCGACGGGCGCCCGCCGCGCCGAGCAGGCTCGGTCGAACCGACTCAGTCGAACAGGGCGTCGATGTCGTTCTGGGAGACGTGGCCCGCGTCGCCCTCGAGCTTGGGGCCGTTGAGGAGCTTCTCCTCCTCGGACACTTCGGGGGCCGCCACCTCGGGCACGTATTCGCCGAAGGACTCGATACCGCCCCAGATCTCTTCCATGCGGCGGATGTGCTCCTCGATGAACTTGAGGGCCGCCACCACCTTGCTGATCCGCTGGCCGGTGAGATCCTGGAAGTTGCAGGACTCGAAGATGCGGATCACGCAGTCCTGGATCTCGCGCGCGGTCGCCTTGTGGGTCTCGTCGGTGAGCGCGCCGGCGAGTGTGTCGGCGCGGCTGTCGATGTCCTCGACGGCGCTCAGGATCGCCTCGGTGGCCCGCTCGGTGTCGTCGACGACGGCGTCGAGCTCGTTCGCCACCCGCGACATCTCGTGACCGTTGAAGCCGGTGACGTGGATGGTGGCGAGCTCGCGCTTGGTCTCGACGATCGCATTGCTGATCACGTCGAGCTCGGCCTTGAGCTTGTGGAACTCGTTGAACTGCGCCTGGAACTTCTCCAGCGTCTGCTGCGCCTCGGCGGCGCGGCCCTCGATCAGGGCGCGCACGCCGCGAATCTCGGTGATCACCTCGAGATGGCGCAACGCGGCGTCAGCGTCGTTCGCCGAGGCGGGCATGACGGCGTCGTCAGACCCGACGAGACCCAATGCGATCTCCTCGACGGGGCGGACCTGCTCGATGCGGAAGAGCTTGCGCGGTTGCATGGAGGCTTCGGTAATTCGAGGCGTACTTTACCGTTCTAGCGGAGCATTCTTTAACGACCGGTTCACGCGCAGCGCACCGGGTTTTCTCGGGCGCTGGACGGCGTGTGCGTGTCTGTCGGAGGTCGGCCGACCAAGCCGCCGCGCCACCCTTTACGATGCATTCACCATGAATTTTTCGAATAGACGCTTCGTTAACCACGACAATCCGCTGTTTACGGTTCCGACACCATAGTCGTTCGAATTCGATCGACCATACCGTTACAGTAAATCCAGGCCGGCTCGTTTTTACGACTTGGTGTCCATTTCGGACTTTTACTCGAAATGCACCACGTCTTGGTGTCCGAACCGTTCATCGTGTAACGAGTGCAGAGCCCCGTCATGTCCCGCGTTCTCCTTTGCGCCCTGGCCGCGACCGCGCTGTCGGGTCCGCCGGCCCTCGCCCAGACCTATGTGTCGGGCCCCCACACCGTCTCCGGACGCGTCTACATGGTGCCGCAGACCGCCGTGCAGGCGCCGGTGCGGCGCGGTGGGCTCGGCGGCGGCTTCATCGAGGCGATCTTCGGCGGCGGCGAGTCGTCCGAGCTGCGCGGCCGCGGCGTCCAGGCACAGGATCCGACCCAGTACGGCGGCGGCCGCTATGCCGGCATCGACCCGAGCGAGTTCAGCCGCACCGCGGTCGATCCGCGTTTCCGCCCGCAGGTGGTCGCCTATGACGGTGGCGAGGCCCCGGGCACCATCGTGGTCGACACCCGCAACTTCTATCTCTACCTGGTCGAGGGCCCCGGCCGGGCGCGGCGCTACGGCGTCGGCGTCGGCCGCCCGGGCTTCACCTGGGCGGGCGCCCACACCATCACGGGCAAGAAGGAATGGCCGGATTGGCGGCCGCCCGAGGAGATGCTGCGCCGGCAGCCCGGCCTGCCGACCTTCATGGCCGGCGGCCCGGAAAATCCGCTCGGCGCCCGCGCCCTCTATCTCGGCGACACGCTCTATCGCATCCACGGCTCCAACGAGCCCTGGACGATCGGCACCCAGGTGTCGTCCGGCTGCATCCGCATGCGCAACGAGGACGTCATGGACCTCTACGAGCGGGTGAAGATCGGCACCAAGGTCGTCGTGCTCTGAAGGCTGTATCGTGCGACCGGCGGCCGGCCGGCCGCCGTCACGTGACGTCACGTGACGTCACGTGACGTGACGACTCTTGCGTGCCGTCCGCCGGACGGCACCCACCCCGGAGGGACCGCCCGCACCGTCACGAACATCCGTCCACCCCTGTTGATTTACTGGCGCGGGGCGCGTCCGATTCGACATTGCGCGAATCGGGCGCGTTCCTGCGTCCGGCGGGGCACGGCAGCGACATACGCAGGCCGAAGTCATGGCCATACCGTCGCGCCCGAACCGAGGCGGCGGTTGTGTCGCAGGGGGCGACGACGTCGTCGAAGCCACCGGGGGAGGGGATCGTGGGGCAGGCTGTCCACCCGAAGTACCGTGCGTTCCTGGTGCATGCGCCGGCCGACGAGGCATGGGGCAAGGCGATCGAAGGCGGCCTTTCGGACCTGCGGGTGCCGTGGGCGCTGGTCGGCCGCGACACGCCGCACGGGCCGGTGCCGAAGACGATCGGCCCGCTCGTGCGCTTTTTCGCTCCGCTGCCCGCCGCCCCGGCCACACCGGCCGCTGCGCCGGCCGAGCCCGACGGGAATACGACCACCGCGGCGAAACCGGATGAGAAGACGGCCGCGCCGCCCGCCACCGAGCCTCCAGAGGCCGCGCCCCCGGCGGCCGCCAGCGCCGCCGCTGCCGAGCCGGCCGTGCCGACGTTGCCGGACGACATGGTCGCGGCCCTGATCGACGCGCGCTTCCTCGTCGTGCTGTGCTCGCCGGCGGCCGCCGCCGACCCGGCCGTGAACGAGGCGGTGCGACGCTTCAAGGGCCTCGGGCGCGGCGACCGCATCATCGCCGTGCTCGTCGGCGGCGTCCTGGAGACCGACATCCGCGACCTCGCCCCACCCGCGCTGCGGCGACGCATCCGGGTCGACGGCACGGTCGGCGACGAGGACGAGAGCGCGATCGCGCCGCTGGTCGTCGACGCCCGAATCGGCGCGGCGCCGCGCGCCGAGGTGATCGCCCGGCTCGCCGCGGCGCTGCTCTCGCTGTCCTTCGAGGAGTTTCGCGGGCCGGCCGAGCGGGCGATGCGCGGCCGCCGGCGGCGGCGCCGCTGGCTCGTCACCGCCGCCGTGCTGGCGCTCGTCGTCGGCGCCGGCGTGGCGGCGTGGAAGCTCGTGCTGCCGAACGATCCGGCGCTGTTCGACGCGACGCTCGCGACCGGCACGGCCGCGAGCGTGCGGATGATCGACATGGCCGACCGCCTCGGCGTCCCGCCGCGCGTCGTGGCGTCCTTCGCCGAGTCGGCCGAGAGGGTTCTGGGCGACCTCGCCGCCAAAGGCGACGAGCCGCGTGAAAAACTGCGCCGGGCCGTGATGCTGCTCGCCTTCGAGCAGCGGCTCGCGGCGCTCGGCGTCGCCGATCCGGCGCGCCGCCGCACCGCGTCCGCCGAGGCGCTGCTCGACGGCCTCGTCTTCCCGGCCGGCATGGACGCGCCGGTGCAGCGCGAGATCGTCGCCGCCTCGCTCGACGCGGCGCGGCTGCGCCTTGCCGCGGGCGACGCCGATCGCGCCCTGACGAACGCACGGGCGGGCTTCGCCGCCGCCGAGCGGCTCGCCGCCACCGATCCGGCGAGCGCCGAGCGGCAGCGCGATCTCTCGCGCGCCGCGACCGCACTCGGGGATGCGCTGCTCGCCAAGGGGCTCGCAGACGACGCGCTGAAGAGCTTCCGGGCCGCCCATGCGATCCGCGAGACGCTGCTGGCGCTCGATCCGACCAGCCCGGCGGCACGCCGGGATCTGTCGCTCGCCTACGAGCGCATCGCCGACGTGCTGGTCGTGCGCGGCGCCCCCGACGAGGCGCTGAAGGGGTTCCGCACGGCGTTGTCGCTGCGGCTCGCCGCCGTCGATCCCGGTGCCGGGCCGGATTGGCAGCAGAGCCTCGCGGTCCTCTACAACAAGATCGGCGACATCCAACTCGCCCAAGGCGCGGCCGAGGACGCGCTCGGGACTTATCGGGCCGGCCTCGCGCTGCAGCTCGCGGTCGCCGACCGAGCCGACGCGGCGGCGCGCCGCGGCCTGTCGGTCTCCTACGAGCGCATCGGCGACGTGCTCAAGAGCCAGCGCGCCTATGACGACGCGCTCGCCGCCTATCGGGCGAGCCTGGTGCTGCGCGAAGCACTCGCCGGAGATGACCCGCGCGGCGCGCGCTGGCCGCGTGATCTGCCGGTGTCGCAAGAGCGCATCGGCGACGTGCTGCTGGCGAAGGGGATGGCGGACCCGGCGCTCGCCGCCTACCGCACGGCGCTGGCGGTGCGCGAGCGGCTCGCCGCCGCCCAGCCCGGGCTCGCGATGCGCCGCGAGGTCGCGGTGACGCAGAGCAAGATCGGCGACGCACTGGCTGCCGCCGGGAAGTCGTCGGAGGCGGTGGCGAGCTGGCGCGCGGCGCTCGCCGGCACCGAGGCGATCGTCGCGGCCGAGCCGGGCCATGCGACGGCGCGGTGGGAGCTCGCCGTGCTGCAATGGCGGCTCGCCAGCGCCGGCGACCAGCCGGCCGAGCGCTACCGCGCCGTGGTGTCGATCCTACGCGAGCTCGACGCCCAGCGGAAGCTGTCGGCCGATCAGGCCACGTGGCTCCCGCTCGCCGAGCGGGAGCTCGCGAAGGCGCAGCGTCGGTGACGGCCGGCCGGCGCGGCCGTCGTCGGGATCGTCAGGCGAAGTCGGAGTCGTCGCCGCCGAAATCGCCCGAATCGACGTCGTAGCCGTCGTCGGCGTCGTCCCAGCCGCTCGGATCCTCGAAGGCGCCGGCCTGCCGGATGGCGCCCCCGTCGCCGGCGCCGCGGCCACCGATGTCGCCGAGGCCGGCCTCCCGTGAGAGATCGCCGCCGCCACCGCCGCCCCAGGGCGTGCCGCCGCCGCTGCCGGTGTCGAGCGCCGCCTGGCTGCCCCCCGGCGCGCCGCCGCCGGCCGCGTGGCCCATGCTGCGCAGGCTGTCCATCAGCAGCGAACCGCCGATCACCCCGACCGCGGCCGCCGCCGCGGTGCCGAGGAACGACCCGCCGCGCCCGCCGAAGGCGCCGGCCTGGGGCGGCGCGCCGTAACCCTGATTGCCGAAGGCCGGGTTGCCAAGAGCCGGGTTGCCGAGAGCCGAGTTGCCGAGAGCCGGGTTGCCGAAGCCCGGCCCGCCGAACTGACCTTGGCCGAAGCCGCCCGGCGCGCCACCCATCGGCGCGCCACCCGGGCCGGCGCCCCAGCGCGGATCGCCGCCGGGCTCGCCCTGGCGGACCGACGGCACCGAGCCGCGGCCCGGGCCCGGCTGGGGCTGGCCGCTGCCGAACATGGCGCTGCGCAGATTGTCGAGGAAGCCGCCCTGCTGCTGCGGCGGGGGCGGGGCGAGCGCCGCCTCCAGCTCGTCGATGCGGGCCTGGGCCTGGCGCAGCGCCTCGTCCTGGAGGAGCGTCGTCTGCACGAGCGCATAGAGCGCGTTCGGCGCGCGGGCGAGGCCCTCGCGGATGGCGCGCTCGGCGTCGGGGTCGCGCGGCTCCTTCTCGAGGGTGGCGAGACGCTCGAACAGGTCGGCGACGAGCTTGTGTTCCTGCGGAGTCATCGGGGTCTCCTGATGGGCCGTCCCGGCCGGGCCGGCGATCGGGCGGGCGGCTGCGGTCGACCGACCGCGCGGCGCGCGCCCCCTATATGGGGGGCACTCACGACGGCGGAATGGTGGTGGGGGAGGGGCCGTGGCAGCCTGCCGCACCCCCCTGCCCCGGGCTCCGGCCGTATCCGCCGAACTCGCGGGTGGATTCGGGTTCGCGGCCTTGCCGCGCCCCGGCATGACAGCGGTTCAGGAGAGGGTGAATCCGGCCGCCGCCAGCACCTTCGGAAAAGCGTCGCCGCCCAGATAGGCGAACTCGGCCTCGCGCAGGCCGGTGAGCGGGTCGAGGCGCTTCAGCTCGCCGTCGACCGTGCCGGGGTGGCACATCACCACGCTGCCGTCCGGCAGATCCTTCAGGAAGGCCGGGAACAGGGCGGCGTAGTCGACCTCGGGCTTGAACGTGTAGGTGCCGGCGAAGGCCGGGTTGGTCGTCACGCCGCGCTCCGCCGCGAGGCGGCGGAAGGCGCCGCTCATCCGGTCGAGCAGCAGGCTCTTGGGATCGCCGAGCCGCTTGAGCGTCGCCGTCACCTGGCCGCACTGGCGCACCCAGGCGCCCGGGGCGGTCCGCGGCACGACGTCGAGCAGCGCCTCCCGGATTCCGGGCAGCAGATGAACGTGCTGATGGCCGTCGACATAATCGGGCGGCCGGCCGAAGGCGCGCACGAAGGCCTCGAGCTGCGCCGTGATCTCGCGGGCGACGGCGTCGCGATCGAACGGCGTCACGAAGGAGGCGGCGAGCAGCTTGCCGACCGGCAGGAAGCTGCCGTCGCGCGCCAGCGGCGCGTAGCCGAAGGTCAGCGGCCTGAACGGCGCCGTCAGCGTCAGATGCAGGCCGATCTGGGCGCGGCCCTCCGCCACCGCCGCGAGCCGCTTCGCCTCGGCCTGGGAGAAGGTCGGCGGCAGCACCATCACGCTCGTCGCGTTGAGGCGGCCGCGGCCGATCAGGTCGAGAATCGCGTCGTCGATGCCGGGCGCGAGGCCGAAGTCGTCGGCACACAGGATCAGGCGGCGCGGCGGAAGAGCGGTCACGCGCGGCGCTCCGAATCGGCGGCCGTGCTGGTCGTCGAGCTGGTCGTCGTGCTGATCGTCGGCGGGGCGGTCCGGGCCGCCGCGGCGGCGTCGGACGTGGCCCGCGTCAGGCTGTGCTCGGCGACGAAATACACGGGGCGCCCCTTGGTCTCGGACAGAATCTTGGCGATGTACTCGCCCATCACGCCGATCATGATCAGCTGCACGCCGCCGATCACCATCAGGCCGACCACCAGCGACGGATAGCCGGGCACGTCGGTGCCGAACACCAGCACCTCGGTGAGGATGTAGACGCCGAACAGCAGCGCGGTCGCGGCGAGCAGCAGGCCGAGCAGGCTGGCGATGCGCAGCGGCGCCACCGAGAAGGCCGTGAGCCCCTCGATCGACAGGCCGAGCAGCGCGCCGAAGTTCCAGCTCGACGTGCCGTGCTCGCGCGCGGCCGGCTCGTAATCGATGCGCAGCTGGCGGAATCCGATCCAACTCGCCAGCCCCTTGAAGAAGCGGTTGCGCTCGGGCAGCTGGCGCAACGCCGACGCGGCGCGCGGCGACAACAGACGGAAATCGCCGGCATCCTCGGGGATCTTGTGGCGCGAGCCCCAGTTGATCAGCGTGTAGAAGGCGCGTCCGAACGAGCGGCGCAGGAACGACTCCGCCTTGCGGTGCGCCTTGGCCGTGTAGATCACGTCGTAGCCGTCGTCGATCCAGTGGCCGGCGAGGCGCTCGACCATGGCGGGCGGATGCTGACCGTCCGAATCCATGAACAGCACGGCGCCGAGGCGGGCATGCTCGAGCCCGGCGAGCAGCGCCGCCTCCTTGCCGAAGTTGCGCGACAGCGCGATCACCTGCACGTCGAGCCCGTCGGCCGGCAGCGTCGACGCGATCGCCAGCGAGCGGTCGCGGCTGCCGTCGTCGACATAGACGACCTCGCAGGCGAGCCCCCAGCGCGCCTTCAGGGCGCGGGCGACGCCGACGATGCGGGCGTGAAGGGCGGCGAGCCCGCCGGCCTCGTTGTAGACCGGCATGACGATCGACAGGCCGGCGGCCGCACGCTCGGCCGCCGAAGCGCGGTTGCGGCCGCCCGCATCCTGCCGCAATGCCGGCTCACCGGGGGTCATCGGCCCGTCATGGTGCATGGGATGGTGTCGGGGCTGGGTTCGGGTTGCGGTTTCGAAGTTGCGGTTCGGGGTTGCGGTTTCGGGGTTGCGTCGCCGCGCCTTATAGACGATGCGACCGATGCTGTCGCGCCACCGTCGTCGATCGAGCCTGCCGGCATGGTAAGGCGCATGGTGAGGCGAAGGCATGGCGTCGGCGAAGCGCGACGGGCGGATGGGCGGAGAGACGATGGAGCCGAGCCGGATCGAAGCCTTGTTTCCGCGTGCCGCCCCGGCGGTGCGGCGGCGCGCCGGCGTGCTCCGCAAGGCGGCGAGCTTCGCCGTGGTCGGCGTCGTCAACACCGTGGTCGACGCCAGCGTCTTCTTCGTCGCGCTCATGGGGCTGCAATCGGCGGCCGCCAGCGTGCGGGCGTTCGAGACGGCGGCCGGCGTGTGCGGCTGCGGCGACGCCGACGACCTGATGCTGATCGCCGCCAACCTGATGGGCTGGGTGGTCGGGGTCACCGGCTCGTATGTGCTCAACTCGACCTTCACGTTCGCCGAGGAGTCCGGGCGCACGCTGCGGCTGCGCGACTACGGCGCCTTCGCGGCGTCGGGCGTGCTCGGCGCGATCGCCAACACGGCGACGCTGGTGCTGGTCGCGCAGGTGATGCCGGTGTGGTTCGCCAAGGCCTGCGCCATCCTGGTGAGCTTCGTCGTGAACTTCACGATGTCGCATTTCGTGGTGTTCCGAAAGCGACGCGACGGCGTGCCCGGCGAGACCGGACCGGGGACGGTGTGAGGCCGGTCCGAGGATTATTGCTTCATCGCGGGCGAGCACCGACGACCCGCCCGCATGTCCTTTGGCCATGACGGTGAGGCGTGGCCGCAGGGCGGGTCAATACCCGGCTTCCCGGCCGTGGCGCACAGCCAGGATAACGGCTTGCCCGCCGTCGTAACGTTACAGCACGACATATCCGCTGTTGCCGAACGGGACGAACCGTTCGCGGAACTCGGGTGGCATGAAGGCGACGGGTCGACCGATTTCAGGATGAGCACGGAGTGCTCTCACGCCCTCGCGAATCGCTCGCACGGCATGTCGCGCGGCCTCACGGTTCTTCGGCGCGAGGAACGCGTGAAGACGCTCGACGTCTCGCAGTGCCGCCGGTGTCCAGACGAGCGGAATCATCGGTCATGAGTGGGGGAGCGGCGGCTCCGTATCCTCGCCGGCTTCCAATCGCGCGAGCCACAGGTCGGCTTCGTCAGCGGTGACGTGCTGGCCGGTCGCTCGATATTCGGTCCAGGCGGCGAGGGCATCGAGGCGCAGCCGGTGGCGCCGTTCCTCTCGGTCGACATACTGCTCGATCGCTTCGCGCACGAGAGCATCGGCCGACTGCCGCCGCGCTTCCGCGAGATGCAGCAAGCGCGCCTCGGTCTCTTTGTCCAAAGTCAGGCTGGCGGCCGGCGGTGTCGACATCGGCGTCTCTCGGAGCCCCGCTCGACCATAGCGTGCGTCAAAAGGCAGTCCCAGGGCTGACGGGCCGAGTGGCTGGAACGCTCGGCAGCGCAAGGCCGCGTTGTCGCGGCGCCCCGCCCTACAGCGCCGCCTCGAGGCGGTCGAACAGCGGGTTCTCGCAGGCGAAGACGTAGTCGAGCGGGCCGACCACCACGCTCGCCGCGCCGTGCGCGCGCAGGAAGGTGGCCAGCGCGTGGACCTGGTCGGGCGGGCAGTGGAGGGTGAGCATGCCGGACGAGGTCGGGCCCCCGAACGGCGCCTCGACGCCGTATTTCTCCCGCGCCTCGCTCAGCAGGGTCTCGTCGCAGGCGGGGAAGCGGGTGCGCATCTCGCGGAAGCTCGCGGCCCGATCCGTCGCGGCGATGCGGTCGAGCATCACGCGCGCGATCTCGCGCGCCGCCGGCGTCCAGTCGGCCCGCCGCGCCGCGACCAGGTTCGCCTGCGAGCGCAGCATGATCCCGTCCTCGACGATCTTCAGGGCGTTGGCGGCGAGCGTCGTGCCCGTGGTGGTGATGTCGACGATCAGCTCGGCCGTGCCGGCGGCGGGGGCGCCTTCGGTCGCGCCGGCGCTCTCGACGATGCGGTAGTCGATGATGCCGTGCTGGGCGAAGAAGGCGCGGGTCAGGTTCACGTATTTGGTCGCGACCCGCATGCGGCGGTCGTTCTCCAGCCGGAACGCGGTCGCGACGTCGTCGAGATCGGCCATGCTGCGCACGTCGATCCAGGCCTGCGGCACGGCGACCACCACGGTCGCGTGGCCGAAGCCGAGCCCGTGCAGCAGCACGACCTTGTCGTCGGCGTGCGGGATCGATTCGCGGATCAGATCCTCGCCCGTGATGCCGAAATGCACGGCGCCCTGGCTGAGCTGCTGGGCGATCTCGGAGGCCGAGAGGAACGCCACCTCGATCTCGGGCAGGCCGGCGACCGTGCCGCGATACTCGCGGGCGCCGCGCGGCTTGACGAGCTTGAGCCCGGCGCGGGCGAAGTAGGTCTCGGCATTCTCCTGCAGCCGGCCCTTGGCCGGCACGGCGATGACGAAGGCGCTCATCGCGCAGCTCCCGAACCTGATGCCCAAGGCGCCGCGCCGAGCGCGAAAAGCCGCTCGATCCACGCCGAGAAGCCGACCGCCGGGATCGGATCGGCATGGCCCAGCCGGGCGAAGAGGCCGTCGTAGCGCCCCCCCGCGACGAGCTGGCCGTCGATGCGCCCGGTCGGGTCGTGCAGCTCGAAGACGACGCCCGTATAGTAGTCGAGGCCGCGGCCGAACGAGGTGGCGAAGCGGATGCGCGCCGTGTCGATGCCCTTGTTCGCGAGCCGCGCGTTGCGCGCCTCGAAGGTGTCGAGCGCCGCGGCGAGGTCGAGCTTCGCGTCGGCGGCGAAGCCGCGCAGCGCCGCGGCCGCGGCGGCGGGGTCGCCCGCGACGGCGAAGAACCGCGCGATGAGCTGCGAGGTCTCGGCCGGCAGCGCCGCGCCGGCGCCGAGCTCGGCCTGCTCCAGGAAGCGCGCCGCGATCTCGGCGACCGAGCGGCCGCCGACCGTGGTGATGCCGGCGATCGACAGGAGATCGGCGACGAGCGCGCGCGCCGCCTTCGGATCGGCATTGGAGAGCGCGGCGAGCACGCCCTGGTACTCGGGCGAGCCGTTTTGGCCGGTGACCGCGAGGCGATGCAGATCCTCGGCCAGCACGGTCTTGCGGTTGAAGTCCTTGGCGAGCCGCCGGCGCCACACCGGTGCGAGGTCGAGCGCCTCGATCAGCGCGGCGAACAGGCCGACGTCGCCCATGCGGATGTCGGGCGCCGCGACGCCGTAGAGCGCGGTCGCCTCGAGCGCCAGCGCCAGCGCCTCGGCATCGGCGGCGGTCTTGTCGGCCCCGCCGAAGGATTCGATGCCGGCCTGCCAGAATTCGCCCGACGCCCCGGGGCGCTGGCGGAACACCGGCCCGAGATAGCTGAAGCGCGCCGGCCGGCCGGCCTGCGGCGAGGCGAGATAGTCGAGCGCCACCGGAATCGTGAGGTCGGGGCGCAGGCACAGGTCGTCGCCGCCGGCGTCCGGGATCAGGTACATGCGGCGGCGAATGTCCTCGCCGGACAGCGCCAGGAACGGCTCGGCCGGCTGCAGGACGGCCGGCTCGACGCGAGCGTAGCCGGCGCGTTCGTAGGACGAGACGAGCGCGTCGGCACGGGCATCCTTGCCGACGGCGGTAACGGAAACGGCGGACATGAGCTCCCCGGCACCTCTGAACGCGCCGCCTGTAGCACGTCTCTTCCGCCCTTTCGACGTCTTCGGTCGCGAGCCGGACAGCCGCGGCGGTGCGGGGCCGCCCGGCCGGCCTAAACCCGGGTTGGACCTCGCCCGCTCACGCCGTGGTTGCCTTCTCCGTCCAGGGTCGCGAAACGCGACATAGGTACGGTTACCAAGTATTCGTCGGGCGGATACGCGAGAGGCGCTGAATTGCCGACCCGGTTATGCGCTGCAGCATCTCTTTTGTGCTTTGCGACGCCTCGCGGAACCCTCACGATCACACGATCTTAAGCGAATCGTGATTGCCTGAGAGGGTCTGGTGCGTTACCCCTGCTGCAACGCAGCACGTTCGGGCTATATCCTTCCTATCCGCCCCTCGCGCGGCTGCAGAACCCCCGCGACGCGCTTCGACCCGGCGCCCGAGCACCCCCGGCTCGGTCCAAAAAGGATGTGAACCATGACCTACGAGACCCTGATCGTCGAAACCGTGGGGCGCGTGGGCGTCATCCGGCTGAACCGGCCGAAGGCGCTGAACGCGCTGAACTCGACCCTGGCGGAAGAACTGAGGGCGGCGTTCGCGGCATTCGACAAGGACGAGAACATCGGCTGCGTCGTCATCACCGGGTCCGAACGCGCCTTCGCGGCCGGCGCCGACATCAAGGAGATGGCGCCGCGTTCCTTCATCGACAATTTCAGCTCGAACTACATGGCAAACTGGGACAGCCCGGCGCGCTCGCGCAAGCCGACCATCGCGGCCGTCGCCGGCTTCGCGCTCGGCGGCGGGTGCGAGCTCGCCATGCAGTGCGACCTCGTGATCGCGGCCGACAACGCGAAATTCGGCCAGCCCGAGATCACGCTCGGCATCGTGCCGGGGCTGGGCGGCACCCAGCGCCTGACGCGCGCCGTCGGCAAGGCCAAGGCGATGGACCTGGTGCTCACCGGCCGCATGATGGACGCCGAGGAGGCCGAGCGTTGCGGCCTGGTCTCGCGGGTCGTGCCGCTCGCCGACCTGATGACGGTGGCCATGCAGGCGGCCGAGACGATCGCCGCGATGTCGCTGCCGACCGCGATGACGGCCAAGGAGCTGGTCCAGCGCGCCCACGAGCTGCCGCTCGCCGAAGGCCTGCGCTTCGAGCGCCGCGCCTTCCATGCCCTGTTCGGCACCGACGGCCAGCGCGAGGGCATGGCGGCGTTCCTGGAGAAGCGCAAGCCGCACTTCAACCAGCCGCACCACAAGCCGCCGCGCGACAACATCACCGAGGCGGCGGAGTAACGGGACGCACGAGGCACGGCGAGACGAGGCGCGGCCGACGCGACGCGGGCCGGCCTCGTCTTGCGTCGCGTGCGCGGCTACTCGGCCGGCGCCGGCCGGGCCGTGTCGTCCGGACGGATGGTGGCACCCGGGCGGCCGCTGCGGTCCGCGTCGCGGATCGCATCACGGCCCGCCTGCCCCCTGCCCCACCAGCGCCGGTGCAGCCGGTCGAGCAGCAGATAGATCACCGGCGTCGTGTACAGGGTCAGAACCTGCGACACGACCAGCCCGCCCATGATGGTGATGCCGAGCGGGCGGCGCAGCTCCGAGCCGGGGCCGGTGGCGAGCACCAGCGGCAGCGCCCCGAGCAGCGCCGCGAACGTGGTCATCAGGATCGGCCGGAACCGCACCACGCAGGCCTCGTGCACGGCCTGCGCCGGGGTGAGCCCACGCGAGCGTTCGGCCTCCAGCGCGAAGTCGACCAGCATGATGCCGTTCTTCTTGACGATGCCGATCAAGAGGATGATCCCGATGAAGGCGATCACGGTCAGCTCGGCCTTGAACATGTTGAGCGCCAGAAGCGCGCCGAGCCCGGCCGAGGGCAGCGTCGAGATGATGGTCAGCGGGTGGGCGAGGCTCTCGTAGAGCACGCCGAGCACGATGTAGACGGCGAGCAGCGCGGCGAGCAGCAGGATCGGCTGGGCGCCGGCGCTCTGGGCGAAATTCTTGGCGTCGCCGGCGAAGTCGGCGCGGATCGAGTCCGGCAGGTGCATCTCGTCGACGGCCTTGCGGATCTCGGCCGTCGCGGTGGCGAGCGGCATGTCGCCGGTCAGGTTGTAGGTGATGGTGACGGCCGGGAACGGCCCCTGATGGTTGATGACGAGCGGCGCCAGCCCACGCTCGAAGCGCGCCACCGCCGAGAGCGGCACCTGGGTTCCCTTGCTGGCCTGCACGTAGACGCGGTCGAGGTCCGACGGGTCGCGCTGCCAGCGCGGATCGATCTCCAGCACCACCCGGTACTGGTTGCGCTGGGTGAAGATGGTCGAGACCTGACGCTGGGAGAAGGCGTTGTTGAGCGCGTCGCTGATCTCCTGCACGTCGACGCCGAGACGCGCCGCGGCGACGCGGTCGATCACCACGTCGGCCTGCAGGCCGCCCTGCTCGCGGTCGGTCGACACGTCGATGACGCCCGGCACCTTGCCGATGCGCTCCTGCACCTTCGGCACCCAGGCCTGCAGCTCGTCGAAGTTCGGGCTCCACAGCGTGAACTGATACTGCGAGCGGCTGGAACGGCCGCCGACCCGCACGTCGGAGGCCGGGAACATGAACACCCGCACGCCAGGGATGCCCATCAGCCGCCCGCGCAGGCGGTCGACGACGCGCTGCGCCGTCACGCCGCGCTCGGCGAGCGGCTTCAGGCTGATGAACAGGCGGCCGTTGTTGACCGAGCCGCTCCAGCCGGAGCCGCCGACCGAGGAGCCGACGCCGGACACGGCAGGGTCGGACAGCACGAGCTCGGTCGCCCGCTGCTGGAGCTGCAGCATCTCCTGATAGGAGACGTCGGTCGCCGCGACCACGCCGCCGAAGATCAGGTTGGTGTCGTCCTGCGGGATGAATCCCTTCGGCGTGACGACGTAGAGATAGACGGTGAGGCCGATGGTGAGGAGGAGCGACAGCACCGCCATGAAGCGATGGCGCAGCACCACGTCGAGGCTCTTGGCATAGGCCCGCACCAGCGCGCCGAGGACGCCGTCGACGATGCGGTCGAACCGCCCGGCGTGGCCGGGCGCGCGCTTGACGAAATGCGCGCAGATCATCGGCGTGACCGACAGCGACACGATGGTCGAGACCACGATGGCCGCGGCGAGCGTCATCGAGAACTCGCGCAGGAACCGCCCGACGATGCCGCCCATGAACAGGATCGGGATGAAGGCGGCGATCAACGACAGGCTGATCGAGATCACCGTGAACCCGATCTGGCGGGCGCCCTCGCGCGCCGCCTGCAAGGGCGAGAGCCCCTTCTCCAGGTTGCGGAAGGCGTTCTCGATCATCACGATGGCGTCGTCGACGACGAAGCCGACCGAGACGATCAGGGCCATCAGCGAGAGATTGTTGATCGAGTAGCCGAGCGCCCACATCACGGCGCAGGTGCCGGCGAGCGACAGCGGCACCGTGATGCCGGCCGCGACGGTCGCGGCGCCCTGGCGCAGGAACACGTAGACGACCAGCATCACCAGCACGATGGTCGCCGCGAGCGTGAACTTCATGTGCTGCACGCTCGCCCGGATCGTCTCGGTGCGGTCGGTCAGGACCGAGATCTCGAGATCGGCGGGAATCCAGCGCTGGAGCTCGGGGATCAGCGCCCGGATGCGGTCTACCATCGTGATCACGTTGGCGTCGGCCTGCTTGGTGATGATCAGCAGCACCGAGGGATCGCGGTTGAACCAGGCGGCCGAGCGGCTGTTGCGGGTGCTCTCGTCCACGGTGGCGATCGCGCCGAGCCGCACCACGGCGCCGTCCTTCGAGCGGACCACGATGTTCTCGTAGTCGCGCACGGCGCGGAGCTGACCGTTGGTGCCGATCGTCTCGCCGAGCCGCTCGCCGTCGAAGGTGCCGAGCGGGCCGGTCGCGTTGGCGTCGACGATCGCCTTGCGCACGTCCTCGAGCGCCAGCCCCATGGCGGCGATCGCGCCGGGATCGACCCGCACCCGGATCGCCGGCTGCTCGGCACCCGAGACCGAGACCTCGGCGACACCGTCGACCTGGGCGATGCGCTGGGCGATCACCGTGTCGGCGACGTCGTAGACGGCGCTCGGCCGCATCGTCCTGGAGGTCAGCGCCAAGATGAGGGCGGGCGCCGCCGCCGGGTTCATCTTGCGGAAGGTCGGCCGCGCCGGCAGGTCGCCGGGCAGATCGGAGAGGGCGGCGTTGATGGCTGCCTGGACGTCGCGCGCCGCGCCGTCGACGTTCCGCGACAGGTCGAACTGGGCGACGATCGAGGTCGAGCCGAGCGACGAGGTCGAGGTCAGCTCGGTGACGCCGGGAATCTCGCCGATGCGCCGCTCGAGCGGCGCCGCGACGGTCGCCGCCATGATCATCGGGTCGGCGCCGGGCCGGCTCGCCGACACCCGGATGGTCGGCAGATCGACGGCCGGCAGGCTCGCCACCGGCAGGTTGTCGTAGGCGACGAGGCCGATCAGAAACAGCCCGACGGCGAGCAGCGTCGTCGCGATCGGCCGAGCGATGAAAGGGCCGGAGAAGTTCATGGCGGCGCCCTCTTACCCTCTCCCTGAGGGAGAGGGTCGGGCGTCCGCGCAGCGGACGACCGGGGTGAGGGTTTACGGAGCCGATGGAGGTCTCGGCACCCCCTCACCCGGATCTCGCGCGGTCGCGCGAGATCCGACCTCTCCCCGCCGGGGAGAGGTGAACCAAGGGCCGCGCCGACGTGCCGCCTCGCCATCGCCCCTACTCCGCCGGACGAACCGCCGCCGGACCGGCGATGCGGGCGCGCAGGCGTTCCATCCACAGGTAGATCACGGGCGTCGTGTAGAGCGTGAGGATCTGGCTCAGCAGCAGGCCGCCGATGATGGTGATGCCGAGCGGGAAGCGCAGCTCCGAGCCGGTGCCGCTCTCCACCGCCAGCGGCAGCGCGCCGAACAGCGCCGCGAGCGTCGTCATCATGATCGGGCGGAAGCGCAGCAGGCACGCCTTGACGATCGCGTCGCGTGGCGACAAGCCCTCGCCGCGCTCGGCGTCGAGCGCGAAATCAATCATCATGATGGCGTTCTTCTTGACGATGCCCATCAGCAGGATGATGCCGATCAGTGCGATGACCGAGAGATCCTGTCCGAACAGCATCAGGGCGAGCAGCGCGCCGACGCCGGCGGAGGGCAACGTCGAGAGGATGGTCAGCGGGTGGATGTAGCTCTCGTAGAGCACGCCCAGCACGATGTAGATCGCGACCACGGCAGCGAGGATCAGCCACGGCTCGCCGGCGAGCGACTTTGAGAACTCCGCCGCGTCGCCCGAATAGCCGCCCGTGATCGAGGCCGGCATGCCGATCGCCCGCTCGGCCGCCGTGACGGCCGCGACGGCGTCCGACAGCGAGGCGCCGGCGGCGAGGTTGAAGCTGATGGTGGCCGCCGGGAACTGCGCCTCGTGCATGATGGCGAGCGGCGCCGTGGTGCGCTCCAGCGTCGCGACCGCGGAGAGCGGCACCAGGTTGGTCGAGATCGACGGCGCCGTCGAGGTCGCCGAGGTCGAGCTCGTGACCGACGTGGTCGCGGCGGTCGAGCCGACCGGCAGGAACAGCTTGGAGAGCGTCGAGGGGTCGGTCTGGTACTCGGGCTTGGCCTCGAGGATCACCCGGTACTGGTTCGCCTGGCCGTAGATGGTCGAGATCTGGCGCTGGCCGAACGCGTCGTAGAGCGTGTCGTTGATCGACTGCATCGGCACGCCGAGCCGGCCGGCCGCCTCGCGGTCGATGCGCACGAACAGCCTGAGGCCGCCGTCCTGCGCCTCGGAGGCGACGTCCTGCACGCGGTGGTCCTCGCGGAGCCGCGCGACCAGCTTGTCGGCCCAGCCCGACACGTCGGCCGAGTCGACGCCGGTCAGCGTGTACTGATACTGGGCGCGGCTCGCCCGCGTGCCGATCTGGATGTCCTGCACGGGCTGGAAGTAGACGACCACGCCGGGGATCGGCGCGACCTCGCGCTTCAGCCGATCGACGATCGCGTCGACGAAATCGCTCCGCTCGCCGCGCGGCTTCAGCATCACGGCGATGCGGCCGGCGTTCGGGGTCGGGTTCATGGTCGAGACGCCGACCACCGAGACGACGCCGGTGACGTCGCCGTCGCGGCGGATCGCCGTCACCACCTGGTCCTGCAGGCGCTGCATCTCGGAAAACGACACCTCGGGTCCGGCCTCGACGACGGCCGTGATCATGCTGGTGTCCTGCAGCGGCAGGAAGCCCTTGGGGATCACGATGTAGAGCCACACCGTGGCGGCGAGCGTGACGGCCGTGACGACGAGTGTCGCCACCTGACGCTCCAGCACCCAGTCGAGGCTCTTGCGGTAGCCCTCGATGCTCGCCTCGACGAGCCGGTTGAAGGCGCGCCCGACGGCGCCGCCGCCCGTGCCGGTGTCGGCGCGGCGCAGGAGCCGCGCGCACATCATCGGGGTCAAGGTCAGCGACACCACGGCCGAGACGACGACCGCGATCGTGAGGGTGAGGGCGAATTCGCGAAACATGCGCCCGACGATCCCGGTCATGAACAACAGCGGGATGAACACGGCGATCAGCGACACGGTCAGCGAGATCACGGTGAAGCCGATCTCGCGCGCGCCGTCGAGCGCCGCCTGCAACGGATCCTCGCCGTCCTCGACGTGGCGGACGATGTTCTCGATCATCACGATGACGTCGTCGATGACGAAGCCGGTGCCGATGGTCAGCGCCATCAGCGAGAGATTGTTGAGGCTGAAGCCGCAGAACCACATCACCCCGAAGGTGGCGACCAGCGACAGGGGCAGCGCGACGCCGGCGATCACGGTCGCCCGCACGCTGCGCAGGAACAACAGCACCACCAGCACGACGAGGCCGATGGCGAGCACCAGGGTGAACTGCACGTCGCGCACCGAGGCGCGGATCGTGTCGGTGCGGTCCGACACCACCTGAAGGTCGACGCCGACCGGCATGGCGCTGCGCAGCCGCGGCAGCTCGGCCATGATGCGGCGGACCGTCTCGATCACATTGGCGCCGGGCTGGCGCTGGATGTCGATGACGACCGCGGGCTTGCCGTCGTACCAGCCGGCGACCTTGCTGTTCTCCAGCCCGTCGACGACGTCGGCGACGTCGCGCAGCAGCACCGGTGCGCCGTTGCGCCAGGCGATGATCTGGGCCCGGTAGGCCTCGGCGGCCTCGAGCTGGTCGTTGGCCGCGATCGTGTAGGACTGGTGCGCGCCGTCGAGCGAGCCCTTCGGCCCCGCCACGTTGGCGTTGATGATGGTCGCCCGCAGATCCTCGAGCGCGATGCCGTAGGCGGCGAGCCGGGCGAGATCGGCCTGGATGCGCACCGCGGGCTTGAGATTGCCCTGCACCGAGACGCGGCCGACGCCGCTCACCTCGGAGAGGCGCTGGGCGATCATGGTGTCGGCGAGGTCGCTCATCTGCCGCAGCGGGATGGTCGGCGAGGTGAGCGCGATCGTCACGATCGGCGCGTCGGCCGGGTTCACCTTCGAGTAGGCCGGCGGGTAAGGCAGGTTGCGCGGCAGCGTCGAGCCGGCCGCGTTGATGGCCGCCTGGACGTCCTGGGCGGCGGCGTCGATGTCGCGGTTGAGGTCGAACTGCAGCGTGATCTGGCTGACCCCGTAGGAGCTCGACGACACCATCTGGTCGAGCGCCGGGATCTGACCGAACTGGCGTTCGAGCGGCGCCGTCACCAGTGCCGCCATGGTGTCGGCGGAGGCGCCGGGCAGCCGGGTCGTCACCTGCACGGTGGGGAAGTCGACCTGCGGCAGCGAGGCCACCGGCAACAGCCAGTAGCCGAGGAAACCGCCGAGCATCACGGCGAAGCCGAGCAGCGAGGTGGCGATCGGCCGCCGGATGAACGGCGCGGAGACGCTCATCGCACCGTGCTCCCGCCGGCTCCCTCGGTCCGCCGCGGCCGCTCCTCGCCGGCGCGCCCGCCCTCGTCGCGTGAATCTCGGGCCGGACCGACGCCGGCGCCCTGACCCTGACCCTGACCCTGACCCCGACCCTGGCCCGCGCCGGGCCCGCCCGCCTGCGGGGCACCGCCCTCGGGACGGCGACGTCCGGCCGGAGGACCGCCCGCCGGAGCACCGGTGCCCGGCTGGCTCGCGGCCGGCGCCGCGCCGCCCTCGGCCGACGTCACGGTGACGCGCTTGCCGTCGGCGAGCTGGGCGAAGCCGGTCGTCACGACGCGATCGCCGGCCGCGACGCCGCTCGCGATCACCGCGGTCGTGTCGTCCTGCTGAGTCACCGTGACGGGCGTCACGGTGACCGTGTCGCCGGGCTTCACCACGTAGGCGAAGGTGCCGTTCGGGCCGCGCTGGACCGCCGCGGTCGGCACCGTCACGACCTGCTTCAGGGTGTCGACCAGAAGCTTGATGTTGACGAACTGGCCCGGCCAGAGCTGCAGGTCGGCATTCGGGAACTCGGCGCGCAGCTTGACGGTGCCGGTGGTGGAATCGACCTGATTGTCGATCACCTGGAGAAAGCCGCGATCGAGCACGGTGCGGTTGTCGGTGCCGAGCGCCAGCGTCTCCAGCCGTCCGCCGGCGAACGCCTTGTTGACGGCGGCGAGCTGCTGCTGGGGCAGCGTGAAGATCACCGAGATCGGCCGCACCTGGGTGATCACGACGATGCCGGTGGTATCGGTCGCCTTCACCAGATTGCCGACGTCGACGAGCCTTATGCCGGTGCGCCCGGCGATCGGCGCCACCACCTTGGTGTAGTCGAGATAGGCCTTCGCGTTGTCGATCGCGGCCTGGTCGGCGTTCACCTGCGCCTCGAGCTGGGCGACCGTGGCGCGCTGGGTGTCGGCCTGCTGCTTGGTCGCGGCGTTCGACTGGGCGAGCCGCACGTAGCGTTCCAGATCGAGCCTCGCATTGGCGAGCTGTGCCTCGTCCTGCGCCTTCTTGGCGACCGCCTGGTCGTACTGGGCCTGGTAGATGGTAGGGTCGATCTCGGCGAGCACGAAGCCACGCGCGACGTCCTGGCCCTCCTTGAAGTTGAGCTTCAGGAGCTTGCCGTCGACCTGGCTGCGCACCGTGACGATGTTGAGGGCGCGCGTGGTCCCGACCCCGTCGAAATAGACCGGCACGTCGGCGGTCTTCGCCGTGGCGGCGAGCACCGGCACGGCCATGTCGCGGCCCATGCGGCCGCCCGGGCCGCCGGCCCCGCCCCGCATCATGCCGGGCGGACCGGGCGGTGCGCCCTCGCCGCCGCCCGGCTTGAAGCCGGACTGCGTCACGATCAGCCAGGTGACGCCCGCCATCACGGCGAGGGTGATCAGATAGCCGAGGACCGTGCGGCCGCGTCGGCGCGGTCGCGGCGGCGGCGGTGACGATGCCGCGCCGTCGGTCCTCTCGTCGGTTGCGCTCTTCACGCGCGGTTGCCTCCGATGCGCGGCGGCCAGCCGCCGCCCAGCGCTTGGTACAGGCTCACGGCGGCCAGCATCCGGGCCAGGCGCACCTGGACGAGCGTGTCCTGGGCCGTGAACAGGGTCTGCTGCGTGTTGAGCACCGTGACGTAGTCGACGATGCCCTCGCGCAGCCGCGATTCGGAAATGTCGAACGCCTCGCGCGCGGCCCGCACGGCCTGCGCCTGCAGGCGCTCACGCTCGGTCTGCTGACGCAGCGAGATCAAGGCGCGCTCGACGTCGGCGAAGCCGTTGATCACCGACTGCCGGTAGGTCTGCAAGAGCTCGAGCTGGCGCCCCTGGGTCTGCTCGAGCTGACCCTGCAGGTTGCCGCCGTCGAAGATCGGCTGGGTGATCGAGGCGGTCGCGGTGTAGAACCAGGCGCCCGGCCCGAACAGGCTCGCGAGCGCGGCGCTCTGCACGCCGTTCTGCGCCGTGAGGCCGATCGACGGGAAGAAGCTGGCACGCGCCGCCTCGACCGAATGGTTGGCGGAGACGAGACTCGCCTCGGCGGCGCGGATGTCGGGCCGCTGGTTGATCAGATCGGACGGCAGGCCGGGCGGGATGCGCGGCACCGCGACCGTGTCGAGCGAGCCGCCCTTGACGGCGAAGTGCTCCGGCGTGCGCCCGACCAGCACGGCGAGCGTCGCGGCGCTCTGCCGGATGGTGATCTCGTAGGCCGGCAGGTTCGCGCGAACCGTCGCGACGAGCGATTCCTGCTGCGAGACGTCGAGGCTGTTGGCCGTGCCGGCGGCGAAGCGCTCCTTGATCAGGCCGAGGATGCGGGTCGCCGCGGCGAGGTTGTTCTTGGCGATGCGCAGCCGGTCCTGGGCGGCGAGGAGCTGGAAGTAGTTGGTCGCGACATTCGCCATCGCGGTGAGCGCGACGGTGTCGCGGTCGAACCGCGTCGCCACCGCGTTCTCCTGGGCGGCCAGAAGGGTCGCGCGGTTCTTGCCCCAGAAGTCGAGCTCGTAGCTCGCCGTCAGATAGGTCGAGTAGGAGGAGCGCTCGCTGGCGATGCCGGCCGACGACGAGGCGGCCGAGGTGCGGGTGCGGGTCGCCTGGCCGTTGCCGGTGAGGCTCGGCAGCAGCGCCGAGCCGCTGACTCGCGCCTGCGCGTCGGCCTGCATGATGCGAGCGACCGCGGCGGCGATGTCGAGATTGGAGGTCTGCGCCTCCTCCATCAGCACGGTCAGCTCGCCCGACTTGAAGCCGCGCCACCAGTCGAGCGCCGGGCCGGTCTCGGCGGCGCCACGGCCTTCCTTGTACTGGTTCGGGATGTCGAGGGCGAGCTCGGGCTTCTCGGTGTCGACGAAGCAGCCGGCGAGCAGCGGCGCCGTGACGAGCACGCCGGCGAGGGCACGCGCGAGCGCGCCGACACGCCCGGCCCGTCCGGAGCCGGGCCGTCCGGTGTCGATCACTGCGCCGTGGTCCATGCTACTCATCGTCTCGGTGGGTGCGCCGGTCGTGCGATCGCCACCGGCGCCCGGTGAGCTGCCGCCCGTCTGCCGTCTTGGTCGGCTGCGTTTCGGGCAATTCTAGAGCCGACGGTCCGTAAGATCGTCATTACAATTACGACAGGCCCGGGGCCATCCTTCGGACGGGCGACGAATCGACCGCCCTGCGTTGCGACCGGGCGACACGCAGAACCGCTCGGTCGCCCGCGCGACGCGAGGATTGTGTCCGGTGTGTTCACACCGCCGACCACGCCATCGAGCGGGCCCTCGAAACGCAATATGGCCGAGCGAGGCCCGGCCATATCGCGAGACGGCGGGTCGGTCGCGCGAGCGCCTCGGATCGAGAGACGACGCGGGTCGACGGCGGCGGCTCAGTCCTCGTCGAGCTCGCCGATGTGGTGCTGCGAGTAGAGCTCGACGCCGATCTTGGCGACGAGGTCGAGCTGGGTCTCCAGGAAGTCGATGTGGCCTTCCTCGTCGGCCATCAGCTCCTCGAACAGGTCGCGCGACGGGAAGTCCTTGACCGAGTTGCAGTAGGCGGCGGCCTCCTGGTACAGCGCGCGGGCGCCCTGCTCGGCCGAGAGGTCGGCTTCCAGAACCTCCTTGACGGACTGGCCGATCTGCAGCGGGTCGAGCACCTGCAGGTTCGGGAAGCCTTCGAGGAAGAGGATCCGGTCGACGAACTTGTCGGCGTGCTCCATCTCCTCGATCGCTTCCTTGCGCCACTTCTTGGCGAGATCCTTGAAGCCCCAGTTGTCGAGCATCCGATAGTGGAGCCAATACTGATTGATCGCCGTCAGCTCGCTGCGCAATCCCTTGTTCAGGTATTCGATGACTTTGGCGTCGCCCTTCATCCTGCGTGCTCCGTTCCTGGCGGCCGGGATTCTGCCTGGCGCTCCGGCGCCATGCCGCGCGTCGCGCTCCTTTGCGCAATTCTAAACTGGGGGAACCCGGCCCTCAAAGCAAGGGCGCGAACGGCTTGCAAATCACCATCTTAAGACCGGGAGCTGGTCGCCCGAAAATGCCGACGCGCCGTCAGTCGGCCGCCCCGTGCACCGGGTTCGGATGGACGAGCTGTGCGTGGCCCGAACGCACCGAGAGGCGATCGGCCGTGGCGGGCGGCGCGGCCGACTCGGCACGCCGGACCGGGTGGTCGTGCTCGTGCGCCGCCGCGACCGGAGCATGCGCATGCAGGTGCGGATGGGCGTGATCGTGGTGATGCGCGTGTGGATGGGCGTGCGGATGGGCGTGGGGGTGATGCCCGCGATCGTGCCCGTCCTCGCCATGCGGATGGGCGTCCTCACCCGGGAGGTGGGCATGGGCCTCGTGGGCCGGGCAGCAGGCGCACTGATTGCCGCAGGCGAGCAGCGCCTGGTCCATGATCTTGCGGATCGTGCGGGCACAGCGGCCGCACTGGGCGCTGCAGCCGAGGCAGCCATAGACCTGGCTGGTGAGCCGCGTGCCGCGCTCCGCGACCACGTCGCGGATCTGGTGGTCCGACAGGACATTACAGGAGCAGACGATCATGGCGGACGCGGCTTCCGGTACGGATGGTTCAGCGAACGCGGGCTCGGTCTCTGAAATAGGGCAACCCCGACTTGATTGCAAAAGAAAAAAGCTCTTTTAAATCGTTCTAATTGATGTGTTCTCGAGAAATATTCCAGTCTACGGAGCTAATTTCGAGCCGCCCCTACTCAATTCTTCTGCCGAGAAGGACTCCAATCTACGCGTCTAACCGGTGCCACGCACCGGAATTCGACATGAGATTGTCAGGAAAACGCCAAGCGAAAACTGGTGCCGACCGGCTGGGATCGCCGCGTCCGGTCGAATCCTGCAAACGCGTCGCAAGTTCGTCTGACGGTTGTCTTGAAGCGGACGCGGCGCCGGCTCCGCCGCGGCGCTCCGGTCGAATACGTAACCGCTGTCGCAGCAAGGGTTTTCACGCACGGCGCCGGGCCACGGCGAGGAGCAGCAGCAGGGCCGCCGGGGTGGCGATGTCGGTGACGAGGATCGGCCCGGCATTGCCCGGCGCCAAGTTGCCGGCCGAGACGATGTCGCGGACATGGCCGACCGCCGCCCCGCCCAGGAACGCCGTCACCATCAGGGCGACGGCGAGCCGCGCCTCGTATCCTCGAAACGCCGCGTAGAGCCCGGCGAGCCCGAGGCCGAGATTGGCGGCGCCGACCTCGTACTGGAACGGGCTCGGCGCCCAGCCGATCGACGCCGCCGCCTGGACCGGAAAGGCGATGTGGCCGAGCGCCGCCCACAACCCCATGAGGCCGACCGGGAACACCAGGATCCAGCGCAGCAGCGCGTCGGCGACATCGGCGGCGTGGAGCGGCCGCGAGCGGCGCAGCAGCATCGCGGCGGCGACGACGAGCGCGGCGAGCCAGCTCGCCACCGGAACGATCGAGACCATGCGGGCTCCTCTTCGTCGGGTGGATTTTTTCCGGAGGGGCGGGCTCCACCGGAGCGCCGTTCTGAACGGACCGTCGGATCAACGCAGGCCGAAGCGGACCGGCAGCGTGAACGCCTGCGGCCGGCCCCCGGGCGGCGGCGGGAACGGCGAGGCGCGCCGCACCACCGCGACGCTCTCCTGATCGAGATCGGCGTGACCACTGCCCTGGACGAGGGCCACGCCGGTCGCCCGGCCGGCGCCGTCGAGCGTGAAGCGCACCCGGGCGACGCCGCCGCGCGCCTGCGCCCGCGCCTCGGCCGGATACTGCTTGAAGCGGGCGAGATGCGCGAGCACGAGGCCAGGATAGTTCGACTGCGCATCGGAGCGGCCGACGCCGATGCCGCTCGACCCGGCCGACGGTGCGGCGACCGCCACCCGGGTCTCCCGGCCGTCCCGCCCGCGCGGCGTCGCCGGCCGGGCGACCGGCTTGCGCGGCCGTTCGGCCGGCGCGACGGCCGGCTTCGACGGTGGTGGATCCGGCCGGCGACGGTCCGGCACGGCCGACGGCTGCGGCGCGGCGACGGTCTCGACCGCCGGCGCGACGGTAGCGAGGATCGGTTCGGCCGGCCCCGGCACGTCCCGTGCCGTCGCGGGCTCGGCCGACGACGGGACGACCTCCGGCGGAGCCGTCCCCGGCGCACGCGCGATCTTCGCGGGCGCCTCGGCGTCCGGCACGGAGACGTCCGGAACGGAGACGTCCGGCACGGGGACGTCCGGAACGGAGAGCTCCGCGACCGCGCTGTCGGGCGCGTCCGGGGGGCCGGCCGGCGTCGCGGCCTCGGACGGCTCCGCCTCGTCGAGACTCGGCGCGACGGCCCGCCCGGCGGGGCGATCGTCGCCGAGCACCAGCTCGACCGACATCGATTCGAGCCCGATGCTGGCGAGCGGCTCGACCGGCTGGTCGAGCCACGCATAGAGGCCCGTATGGGCGGCGAGCGAGACGACCAGTGCCGCCGCGACGATCGGAGCGCGGCGGCGCTCCGCGGCGAGCGGCGCCGGGCGGCGGGTGGCGTCGATCGGGCCGAGGGACGCCGCCCGCTCGGCGGCGGCCGGCGACGGGCGGCGGAGCGGCACGATGTTGTCGCCGACCGGCAGCGCCACGTCGACGACGCCGCCGGGCGGCGGCGCCGGACGCTGCGCCGGCCCGGCCCGCAGATCGGGGACGGCGGGCAGCGGCGCGGGCTTGCTGCGGAGGTCGGACACGTCGAGCATGGAGCGACTCTACACCTCTTGTTAGCCTAGCCTATCCGGCATGGCGCGACCGTGGACCCGCGACCGCCCGCCGACCGTCCACCCGAATGCCCGCGCGAGTCGCCCGCCGTCGATCGCCCGCCCTGCTCCGCCGGAAGGATCCCGATGCCCGCCACCGCCCTCGACTCGATGGTCCTGCGCGACGTCTTCGCGACCCCGGCGATGCGCCGGATCTTCTCCGACGAGCACCGGCTGACCCTCTATCTGGCCATCGAGGCGGCGCTCGCCCGCGTCGAGGCGCGGCTCGGCGTCATCCCGGCCGCGGCGGCCGCGGAGATCGAGCGCCATTGCGCCCTCGACGAGCTCGACCTGGAGAAGCTGAAGCGCGACACCGAGCGGATCGGCGCCCCGGTCCAGCCGGTGGTCGCCCAGCTCACCGCGCTCTGCCGCGACGGCCTCGGCCAGTGGTGCCACTACGGCGCCACCACCCAGGACATCATGGACACGGCGACCGTGCTTCAGATGCGCGAGGCCTTCGCACTGATCGACGCCGACCTCGCCGCCATCGCCGAGGCCCTGGCCGAGCTGGCCGGCGTCCATCGCGACACCGTGATGGCGGCGCGCAGCCAGCTCCAGCACGCCATCCCGACGACGTTCGGCTTCAAGATGGCGGGCGTGCTCGCCGCCGTGACGCGCGATCGCGAGCGCCTGTCGCAGCTCCTGCCGCGGCTCCTGGTCGGCCAGTTCGGCGGCGCCGTCGGCACCCTCGCCTCGCTCGGCGACGCGGGGCCGGCCGTGCACGCCGCCCTGATGGGCGAGCTCGGGCTCGCCGCGCCCGAGATCGCCTGGCACACGGCGCGCGACCGCATCGCCGAGGCCGGCGGGTTCCTGGCGCTCGTCACCGGCACCTGCGGCAAGCTCGCCCGCGACGTGACGCTGCTGATGCAGACCGAGGTCGCCGAGGCGGCGGAGGCCGCCGCGCCCGGCCGCGGCTCGTCCTCGACCATGCCGCAGAAGCGCAACCCGGTGTCCTCCGTGATGATCCAGGCGGCCGTGCCGGTGGTGCGCCAGCTCGCCGCCACCCTCTACGAGGCGATGGTCGAGGACCACGAGCGGGCGAGCGGCGCCTGGCAGACCGAGTGGATCGTGGTGCCCGAGATCTTCTGCCTCGCCGCCGGCATCCTGGCCCACACCCGCGGCGTGGTGAGCGGCCTCACGGTCGACGCCGAGCGCATGCGGGCCAACCTCGCGATCACCAACGGGCTCGTCACCGCCGAGGCCGTGCAGATGGGACTCGCAGCGGCGCTCGGGCGCGGCAACGCCCATCATCTCGTCGCCGATCTGTCACGCGCGGCGCTCGCCAGCCGCCGCCCGCTCGCCGCGCTCCTGAAGGAGAACGCGACGGTGGCGCAGCACCTCGATCCCGACGCCATCGACCGGCTGTGCGATCCGGCGAACTACACGGGCGCGGCCGGCGCATCGGTGGATCGGGTGCTCGCACTCGTCGCGCGCGCCGACCGGGATCCGGCGGACGGCGGCTGAGAGCGCGATCACGGCGACGACCACGGAGGCGATCGCGGAGGCGATCGCGATACGGCACTGGTACTTCGATGCGGCATCGCGTGGACATGCCTGTCGCGGGCGGGCGACAGGATCGCTGTTTTGCGCTGTTTTTGATCGAGATCAGTTTCTCGCGCTTCGTCCGGTGTTCGCTGCTTCGCACGCGAAGTCGAATCCCCGTCGAAGCATCGAACCGACGCATCGAAGTCCTGGCCGCGATCACCGCACCCGGCCCGGCAGCCTTCGCAGACCGTGTTTACGGGTGGCCGACCGGAGACTTCGCGATGCCGCACCCACCGGAGTCGCTCCCGCCGGAGCTTCGACACGCCTCGATCATTTGCGACGAGGCGGAAGCTCTGTCGACGTTGAACCGCGCGCTCAGCACATCGGGATACGATCACCGCGCCGCCGGGCTGGTCTGCGGCTTGCTCGCCGCCAAGGCCGCCGTGGTGGCGGTGAGCCGCACCACGGGCGAGGTGATCGTCGGATTCCACAGGCTCGAGACGCCGCATCGAAAACGCTGGTTCCGGATCGGCGAAGACGGCATGGATTTCGTCTGGGAAAGCGACGGCGAAAGCACGGCCGGGTCGCCGACCTCGCAATGATCCGCTCTCAGCCGGCGCTGCGCTGCTTGCCGTCGGCCCGGCTTCGCCGCGACGATCCCTTCGCGGCACCGCCCCCGGCACCGGCCCCGGCCACGGCCTTCAGCCGCGACAGCTCGTAGCTCCGCACGAAGCCGGCGACATCCTCGGCCGGCAACGGGCGGCTGAACAGGAAGCCCTGGATCTCGTGGCAGCCGTGATCGCGCAGAAACGACTCCTGCGCCTCGGTCTCGACGCCCTCCGCCACGATGGTGAGGTCGAGCGCCTTGCCGAGTGCCAGGATCGCCTCGGCGATCGCCGTGTCCTCCGGATTGGCCAAGACGTCGCGGATGAAGGAGCGGTCGATCTTGAGCGTGTCGACCGGCAGCTGGCGGACCAGCGCCATCGACGAGTAGCCGGTGCCGAAGTCGTCGATCGCGAGCCGGACACCGCGCTCGCGCAGCGCGGTGAGGAGCGGCAGGGTGCTGGCGAGATTCTCGACCACCATGCTCTCGGTGATCTCGAGCTCGAGGAGCTCCGGGGCGAGCCCGGAACCGGAGAGCGCCGCCTCGATGTCGGCGAGCAGCGAGCCGTCGGCGAACTGGCGCGGCGACAGGTTGACGGCGACCGGCATCGGCGGGAATCCGCGGCGCTGCCACGCCATCGCCTCGGCACAGGCGGTGGCCAGCACCCAGCGGCCGATCGGCACGATCAGCCCGGTCTCCTCGGCGAGCGGCACGAAGCGGGCCGGCGAGACGAGGCCGAGCGCCGGATGGCTCCAGCGCACCAGCGCCTCGAGGCCGGAAATCTCGCCGGTCGCGATGCGGCGCTTGGGCTGATAGTGCAGCACGAGCTCGTCGCGCTCGAGCGCGCCGCGCAGCCCGGTCTCCAGCACCAGCCGCTCGAAGGAGCGCCGCTCGATCACGGGCGAGAACAGCCGCACGCAGCCGCGGCCCTCGTCCTTGGCGAGATACATGGCGGCGTCGGCGTTGCGGGTCAGGGTGTCGCCGTCGTGGCCGTCGGTCGGATAGAACGCCGCCCCGATGCTGGCCGTCACGCGGCACTCCTGGCCGAGTACGACGATCGGCTCGGCGACGGCGGCGAGAATGCGGCGGGCGATCGCCTCCACCGCCTCGGATTCGGTGACGCTGTTGACCAGCAGCAGGAACTCGTCTCCGCCGAGACGCGACACCACGTCCTCCGGCCCGATGCAGCCGGCGAGCCGGGCCGCGACCTCCTGCAACAGAAGATCGCCGGCCGCGTGGCCGAGCGTGTCGTTGATGTACTTGAAGCGGTCGAGATCGACGAACATCACGGCGAAGCGCCGGCGCGCCGTGCGGGCCACCGCGATGGCGTCGTCGAGCGTGCGACCGAACAGGGCGCGGTTGGGCAGGCCCGTCATCTCGTCGTGGGTGGCGAGCCACTCGGCGCGCGCGACGGCGCGCTCGCGCTCGGTGACGTCCTCGAACAGCACCACGGCGCCGCCGTCGGCGATCGGCCACTGGGACAGCTGGATGGTCCGACCGTCGGCGAGTGTCATGGTCGAGCTGCTCGGCACGCCGCCGGCGAGCCGGCTCTCGAAGAAGGCTGCCATCTCGGCCGCGTCACCTTCGGGATGGTTGCCCGCCGCGATGCTGCGCAGGAGCATGTCACGAACCGACAGTCCGGGCCGGAACGACCCGTCCGGCAATCCGTAGATCTCGCACAGACGCGAGTTGCTGACCACCAGCCGGCCGCGGCGATCGAACATGCACAGCCCGTGCGACATGTTGCTCAGCGCCGCCTCGAACCGCATGTTCTGCTCGGCCAGCGACCGGGCGAGCGCGGCCTTCTCGCGATGGGCGAGGCGATCGCGCAGGCTGCGGCGGCCGAGCGTGACGGCGAGGTCGGCGGCGGCGGCGAGGTAGAGCAGCGTGACGACGGCGAAGACGTGGTGGACGGTGCCGCCGTGCAGAAGCGCCCCGAGCGCGACCGGCCCCAGCGTCAGTGCGGCCTGGACGATCGCGATCCGCGGACGCGGGGCGTTGTGCGCGGTCGCCCCCGCCGTGTAGCCGATGGTCGAGCCGACGATCAGCAGATGGACGGCCGGGTCGGTCGTGATCAGGACGGCGGCGAGGCACGAAGCCCCGAGCACCGCGGCGAAGGCCCAGGCGCCGGCCGTCCACAATCGCTCCCAGCGCCGGACCGTGGCCCGATCGGTGTGCGCTCCGATCGGCCGCCGGCGATAGGCGATCACGAGCCACAGGCGCGCCAGCGCGGCGACGACGAGCCCGACGGCGAGGCCGACGAGCCAGACGCTCTCGCCACGCAGGGCGATCAGGATGACGATCGCGATGCTGCAGCCCCAGCCGATGACCAGCGACGGCAACGGCTTGAAGAGGCCGGCGACGAGCTCCGCGTGAATGTCGGGCGGCAGCGACTCGCGGCGACGTCCGTCCAACGCTCCCGATCCGATCAATCGACGCATCCCGACCCAGCTCCTCGCCGTCCAGAATAACCGAGGAGGCTTAAGGAAACCTCGCCGGGACGGAGGTTCCATGGCGGGTCGTCCGATCTGCATCTCAGGATCCCGACTCGAACCGACGCCGCGGCACCGTGTCCGCCTTGGCCTGTCCGGCGCGCCCCCGCAGACGGAGGAATTGAACCGCCTTGCGGGCGGTCTCCGGCCGCAGCTTGGTAAAGGCGGTGAGCGCCTCGCCGGACCTGTCGTGGGCGGCGCCGTCGCGCAGGCGCAGGATCGTCTTGGTGGTGTTCCACGACAGGCCGATCGCCTTCGCGAGCAGGATCACGAGCTCGGGCCGCGGCTGCACCATGGCGCGCTCGCAGGCGTCGATCGGCAGGTCGGACATCTCGGCGAGCGCGATGGTCGTCTCGTCGAAGCGGCCGGTCGCCGCGAATTCGCGGATCTTCGCCTCGTCGAGCGCGCCGAGCCGGCGCAGCTCGGCGACGTGGAGGCGTGCCTCCGAGTAGTCGGGCGAGAGCCGCCGCACCGAGGCCTGCACCAGGCCGGCCACCTCGGACAGCATCTCGCGGACCACCTTGCCGGACTGCCCCTCGACCGACTCGAGGGTGCGACGGACGTTGTCGGAGGCGACCGCGAGGAGCTTCAGGAGATGCTGGCGCGGGATGTCGTGGCGCGCGAACACGCCGACGGCGAGCGCATCGTCGTCCTTGGACCGCTCGACCAGGACGCCGTGGCCGGCGTCGGAGAAGCGGGCGCCGCGGTTGGCGATCGTCGACAAAGCGACGTCGCGGTCGCCGCGCGTCACCAGCACGTCGGACACCGCCTCGCTGACCACGGCGCGCTTCGAGATGGCGAGCAGATGCGCTTGGCTCGCCGTGCTGGCGGTCTCGACCAGGGTCTCCTCCGCGAGCCGCTCCGAGGAGGTCAGCACCGGTCCGGCGACGTCGATCGCCTCGTCGCGGGCGAGCATCCGGATCAAGCCGCGCGGCGCGTTCGGCACACCGGCGAGACGGCGTGCCAGCGTGGCCCGCACCGACGTCTCCATCTCCCCGATCAGCCGCACCATCACGTCGTCGAACAGCGCGACCTCGTCCTCGTCGTACTCGGCGGCGCGCCCCAGGAAGAGGTCGGAGATGCGCCGCAATGCCTCGGCCCGATAGCCGATGGTGCGGCTGGCGAGCGCCGCCTCGAGCTCCTCGATGATGCCTTGGTGCTCGACCATGGCGTCAGACCGTGCCGTCCGCGGCGGCCGTCGCCGGCCCGCCGATCGCGAGGCCGTCGGCGGGCGTCGGCCGGCCGAACAGATAGCCTTGCATCTGGCCGACGCCGGCGGCTTCCAGTATCCGCTGCTGGGCCTCGGTCTCGACCCCTTCGGCGACCGTGACCATGTCGAGGGTGCGGCCGAGATTGACGATGGCGCAGACGATGGCGCCGCAGCCGTCGCGGGCGAGCAGGTCGCGGGTGAAGCAACGGTCGATCTTGAGCTTGTCGAACGGAAACGCCGTCAGATAGCTGAGCGACGAGTAGCCGGTGCCGAAATCGTCGAGCGCCACGGCGACGCCGAGATTCTTGAGCTGATGCAGGATCGAGACGTGCTCGGCCTCCCACTCCAGCAGCACCCGCTCGGTGATCTCGATCTCCAGCCGCTCCGGCGGCAGGCCGGAATCGACCAGGGCGCACATGATCACGTCGAGCAGATTGGTCTTGCGGAACTGCACCGGCGAGATGTTGACGGCGATCTTGACGTCGTCCGGCCAGGTCGCCGCCTCGGCGCAGGCGGTCTGCAGGATCCACTCGCCGAGCGTGCCGACGAGCCCGGTGTCCTCCGCCATGGCGATGAAGCGGTCCGGCGCGATCAGCCCCTGGTCGGGATGATTCCAGCGGACCAGCGCCTCCATGCCGACGCGCCGCCGCGTGCCGGCCTCGACGACCGGCTGGTAGTAGAGCTCGAACTCGCCGCGCGCGAGCCCGGCCCGGAAGTCGACCTCCAGGCGGTGCCGCTCGTCCGCCTCGGCCGCCATCGACGGATCGAAGAAGGCGAATCCGTTACGCCCGTTGCCCTTGATGGCATAGAGCGCGAGATCGGCCTTCTTCATCAGCTCGGAGACCCTGATCCCGTCCTTGGGCGCCATGGCGATGCCGATGCTGGCGCCGACCGTCACCTTGTGGCCGTCGATGTCGAAGGGCTCGTCGACGACGTCGACGACCCGGGTGGCGAGCACGACGGCGCTCTCGTGCATGGCCTCGGTCCAGTCTCCTCCGGGCGCGTAGTCGCGCGGCGGCGCTTGGAGGACGGCGAACTCGTCGCCGCCGAGACGGGCGAGGACATCCTCCGCGCGCAGCGTCTTCTGCAGGCGCCGCGCGATTTCCTTGAGCAGCGTGTCGCCGGCGGCGTGGCCGAGCGTGTCGTTGACCGGCTTGAACCGGTCGAGATCGAGCATCAGCACCGAGAACGGCCGCTGCTCGGCGACGAGCCGTTGGCGGGCGTTCTCGATCTCCTCCAGGAAATGCGACCGGTTGGCGACCCCGGTGAGCAGATCGTTGTGGGCGAGACGGCGGATCTTCTCCTCGGTCAGCCGGCGCTCGGTGACGTCCTCGTGGGTCGACAGCCAGCCGCCGCCCTCCATGGGCTGGTTGACGATCTGGACGGTCCGGCCGTTACCGAGGACGAACTCGTGGGTCGTCACCACGCCGCGGGCGATCCGCTCCCTGATCGCCTGCGTCACCCGGAGGGCACGTTCCGGCCTGTCGCGCAGATCCTCGGTTCCGGCGATCACGTCGAAGAGCGGCGTCCCGGGCGCCGCGCCGACCGGCGAGATGCCGTAGATGTCGCGATAGCGCCGGTTGCACACGACCATGCAGGCGGCGCGATCGAACATCGCGAGCCCCTGCGTCATGTTGTTGAGGGCGGCGTCGAAGCGTCGGTTCTGGACCTTCAGGGCGGCCTGGTGCTCCAGCAGCGCCTCGTGCTCGCGGGCGAGCGCCTTCGACTGTTCGCTCAACGCCGCCTCGGACGCGCTGATGCGGCGATACTGCCGTCCCATCAGGAACAGGAGCACGACGGCGGCGACGAGGAACGCGAGCGCCACGGCGGCGACCGCGAGGCTGCGGCTCCACCAGCCCCCGAGCAACGTGGCCTCGGGAACCGACACGCTCACGGCGAGCGGAAAGTCGTCGAGCTTGCGCACGACGATCCAGCGCGGCACGCCGTCGAACAGCCCGCTCGACCGGTAGGCACCGTTACCGCCCGCATAGGCGGCATGCCACGGTGAATCGACCGGGATCGGAGTGCCGAAGCGATCGACCGAATCGGGATAGCGAGCGAACAACTGCCCGTCCGCGCGCGCGAAGGTCAGAATCTGCCGGTCGAGCCGTTTCACTTGCCGGAACACGGACTCGAAATACTCGGTCCCGATGCGGATCAGGACGACGCCGAGGAATCGGCGGTCAGGCCCGTTGATGCGGCGGGCCAGGATCACGGTCCTGCCCCCGTCGACCCTTGCGAGCACCGGTATCGGCGTGCTCAGACGATCGTCGTCGTGCTCCTTCAGCTCGCGGAAATACTCGCGATCCGAAACGTCGATCTCGGGGGTCGGCCACTGCGCGGTCGACAGGACGATCCGCCCGCTGCCGTCCACCAGCCCGATCCCGAAGGCCTGCGGAAGGCGTCGCAGCCGGTCCACCATGAGGCCCCGGAAGGCCGGTGGATCGTCGAGCCACAGCGTGTCGCCGTTGCCCTTGTCCGACGCCGCGGAGAGCCGACTCTGCAGGTCGCGCAGCGCGATGTCGGCCGTCCGGATCGATTCGTTGATCTGTCCGCCGAGCAGCACGGCGATGTTCTCCGCGTTGCGCAGCCCGGCGCGGATCTCGTGGTCGCGATCGAGCCACAAGCCGATTCCGACGCCACACGCGACCAAGCCCAGCACCAGCGCGGCGGCGCCGGACAACGCGCGATACGTCCAGAGTCGTGACATGAGGCGATCGTGATCAGGTCGCTGCGAGAGGTCGAAGAAAGTGCGGGACGGACCCGATCATGCCCGACGAAATGCTAAGGATTCATGCAGCGTAGAAACGACTTCGGAGCGCCCGAAATAGGTCTTAGGTACTAGTCGAAGACCCTGTTTCGCGCGTCAGTACGCACCCATCTTCACCCGCACGACCACGGGCAGCAGGATGACGACGAACAGTACCGGAAACACGCACACCATCAGCGGCACCGACAGCTTGACGGGCAGACTGTAGGCCTTCTCCTCGGCGAGCGAGAGCCGCTTGTGGCGCATGTCCTCGCTGTAGACGCGCAGCGCGTCCGTGATGCTGGAGCCGAGCTCGTCCGACTGCTGGATGAGCGTGGCGAAGGAGCGCACCTCGTCCAGCCCGAGACGATCGCCGAAATGCTCGAGCGCCTCGGTGAGGCTGCGGCCGGCCCGCACCTCGAGATTGGTGATGTGGATGTTCTGGGCGAGCGCCGGATAGGAATCGGCGAGCTCGCGGCCGACCCGCTCGAGCGCCCCTTCCATGCCGAGCCCGGCGTCGGCGCAGACGACCAGCAGATCCATGAAGTCCGGGAAGCCGACCCGATACTCGTCGCGCCGCTTGCGCACGATCCGGTCGAGCGCGAGGCTCGGCCCGAGATAACCCGCGAGCGCGGCGAGACCGACCACGCCCCAATAGGACGAGCTCGTCGCGTCCATCACGGCGGGCAGCAGCACGAAGGCGAGGACGGCGAGACCGATCGCGAGCCCGAAGCGCAGGACGAAGAAAAAGCCGACGGCGCGCGGATCGAAGATCCCGGCCTGCACCAGACGGGCGCGCAACAGCTTCATGTTGCCGCTGTCGAGGCTCGCATAGTGCTTGGTGGTGTAGTCGACCAGCCGCTGCACGGCGTCGATGCTGGCCTGCCGGAACGACGACCGGCCGCCACCCTCGGCGAGACCGCCGCCGCCGACGATACCGGCGGCGCGCCGCTTGACGGCACCGCGCACCTGCACCACCGCCATCACACCGAACGCGGCCGCGGCCGCGGCCGCGAACACGAAGATCGTGATCAGGAGATCGGCGTTCTCGGCGATCAGCACATCCATGCCGGTGGCGTCTCCGGGCGACACTTCAGATCTTGAAGTTGACCATGCGGAACATCAGGAGATTTCCGGCGACCATCCAGGCGCCGGCGATGCCGAGGCCGAGCTTGGTGAGTTCGTACTTCCAGACGCTGCCGTAGAAGTCCGGCGACACCACCTGGATGACGAAGAACATGCCGATCGGCAGCGCCGACAGGAGCATGGCCGACATCTTGCCTTCCGAGGCGAGCGCCTTGATCTTGCGCCGCATCTTGAAGCGGTCGCGGATCACGGCGGAGAGGTTCTCGAGGATCTCGCCGAGATTGCCGCCGGTCGAGCCCTGGATCGCGATCGCGGTCACGAACAGCGGCAGGTCGTCCTGCCCGACCCGGAAGTACAGGTTGCGCATCGCCGTCTCGAGATCGGCCCCGTAGGTGATCTCGTCGGCGACGATGCCGAACTCGGAGCCGATCGGATCCTGCATCTCGCGCGCCACCATGGTGACGGCGATCGGCACCGGATGCCCGGCTCTGAGGCTGCGCACGATGATGTCGATGGCGTCCGGAAACTGGCCGCCGAATTTCTTCTGCCGCCGCGACCGCATCGTCTTGAGGGCGAAGAGCGGGCCGACCGTCAGGGTCGCGAGGGTGGCGAGCACCGCCTCGATCATGCTGTTGCGCAACACCAGCACGGCGCAGAACACCAGGACGCCGGCGAGCAGCGTGTAGATCACCAGCCGGGTGGTGCCGCCCGACATGCCGGACTGCACGAGCAGCCGGTTGAACGACATCACGGGCAAGGTGAGATCGCCGCCCGAGGTCAGGCCGCGCTCGCGGCGCAGCTGGACCAGGATGCTCTCGCGGTCCGACGTGTCGTTGAGCAGCGCGAGCCGGCGGTTGACCCGCTTGCGATACGAGTTGGCCGAGAAGAACAGGAGATAGGCGCCTTCCCCGAACATGATCGCGGAGGCGGCGACGAGAGCGTAGATGACGTAGACGGGATCGATGTCCGGCATGGCGATCACAACGGGTGGCCGGGGTCGAAATAGCTCGACGGGATCTTGATCCCCTTGGCGGCGAGGTCGCCCAGCACGCGCGGCCGCACGCCGGTCGCGACGAAATGGCCCTGGACGGTGCCGTCCTCGAGCGTCGCGGTGCGGACGAACTTGAAGATCTCCTGCATCTGGATGATGTCGCCTTCCATGCCGGTGATCTCGGCGATGCTCATCACTTTGCGCTTGCCGTCGGAGAGGCGCGAGAGCTGGACGATGACGCGGATCGCCGCGGCGATCTGGCCACGCACCGAGGCGATGGTCATCGGCAGCCCCGCCATGCCGATCATCTGCTCGAGGCGCGAGATCGCCTCGCGCGGATTGTTGGCGTGGATGGTGGCCATCGAGCCTTCGTGGCCCGTGTTCATCGCCTGCAGCATGTCGAACGCCTCCTCGCCGCGGCACTCGCCGAGAATGATGCGTTCGGGCCGCATGCGCAGCGCGTTCTTGACGAGGTCGCGCTGCCGGATCTCGCCCTTGCCCTCGACGTTGGGCGGCCGCGTCTCCATGCGGGCGACGTGCGGCTGCTGGAGCTGCAGCTCGGCAGCGTCCTCGATCGTGATCAGGCGCTCCTTGTCGGAGATGAACGCGGAGAGCGCGTTCAGCATCGTCGTCTTGCCGGAGCCGGTGCCGCCCGAGATGATGGTCGTCACCCGTGCCTTCACGAAGGCGGCGAGCAGCTCGGCCATCTGCGGCCGCAGCGCGCCGACCTCGACGAGCTTGTCGAGGTGGAGCGGCTTCTTGGAGAACTTGCGGATCGACACCAGCGGGCCGTCGACCGCGACCGGCCGGATCGCGACGTTGACGCGCGAGCCGTCGAGCAGGCGCGCGTCGCACAGCGGGTGGGATTCGTCGACCCGGCGGCCGACCGCCGAGACGATCTTGTTGACGATGCGCAGGAGATGCGTCTCGTCCTTGAAGCGCACCGCGGTCGGCTCCAGCATGCCGCCACGCTCGACATAGACGCATTCGTGGCCGTTGATCAGGATGTCGCTGATGCTTCCGTCCTTGAGCAACGGCTCGATCGGCCCGAGGCCCGTCATCTCGTCGAGGATCTCGGTGACGAAGTCGGCGAGCTCCTGGGTGTTCAGCGCGAGCCGCTCGACCAGCACATATTGCGAGACGAGCTGCTGGATGTGCTTGCGGATCTCGTCCTCGGGCAGCTTCTCGAGCGCCTGGAGGTTGATCTCCTCGATCAGCCGGCGGTGCAGCCGCACCTTGGCGTCGAGCAGCTTTTCGCGCAGCGCCGGATTGGCGGGGGCCACCGGTGGCGACGGCACGGGCGGCGGAGGCGGCGGCGGGGGCGGCGCGAGCACGGCGGCCGCCTCCGGCGTGCCTTCGGCGAACACGGTCCAGGCGATCCCGTCGGGCGCCGCCGCCGCGTCGTCGGGCAACGCCGCCTCGACCGACGGCGACGGCATCTTGCGGAAGCTGAAACGTCCGGCCATGATTTCCTGCCACCCCTCTCCTGCCGCCTCCTCTCCGACCGGATCAGCCGCGCGCCCAGGACAGGCTCAGGCGCCGCTTTCCGGCCGGCTCGGCCGCCGCCTTGTCGGCCGGGACGACGGGCGACACGAGCTTCCTGAGCTCGGACGTGATCTTGTTGCCGGCCTTGACCTCGTCGAGCGGCACGCCGCGATCGATCGCCTCGCGCACCAGCCGGTAGTCGTTCGGGATGGTGGCCGCGAAGTCCTCGCCGAGCGCCTGCTCGACGTCGCTCCTGCGCAGGCCGGCGCCGAACATACGCTGCTCGAAACGGTTGATGATCACCTGCGGGCGCGGTCCTCCCTCCAGCCGCTCGCGCACCGCGGTGACGAGCTGCTTGGCGTGCTTGATGCCGGGCACCGTCATCTCGCTCACCACGAACAGCCGGTTGGAGCCGAGCAGCACGTTGTCGGTCCACGAGAACCAGGTGCGCGGCAGATCGATGACGACGTAGTTGAAATGCGACGACACGAGATCGAGCAGCCGCGTCACCGTGTCGGGATCGAAGGAGCGCATCTCGGCCGGCCGGCACGGCGCCGCGATCACGGCGAGCCCGGAGGCGTGATAGGACAGCATCACCTCGAGGAGCTGGCGGTCGAGCCGTTCCGGCCGCGGCTCGATCTCGTTGAGGTCGAGGCGCGGCTCGAGGTCGAGATAGTCGGCGCAGGCGCCGTGCTGGAAGTCGAGATCGACCAGGCAGGTCGCCGGCCGCGTCTTCTGGTTGCCGCTGCCGAGCAGCAGCAGGGCCGTCTGGATGGCGAGCGTCGTCACGCCGGCGCCGCCCACGGCGGGCAGATAGGTGAAGATCTCGGCCTCGCTCGGCTCGGCGCCGGCCGGCGTCTGCACCACCCGGGCGCAGGTGCGCACCAGCTCGACCGGCTGCACGGGCTTCACCAGGAAATCGGCGATGCGCATCTTGAGGAGCTGCCGCATCACCTCCTTGTCGAAGGCGTCCGTCACCGTGACGACCGGCGGCCAGCCGGCGAGCCGCGCCGTCAGCCCCTCGAGCGCCGCCATCGTCTCGGCGGTCGCGCCGTGCAGATCGACGACCACGACGGTCGCCTCCGCCGCGGCGACCGCGGCGGCCATCTCGGCGATGCGGCCCGCCATCAGCTCCAGCTCGACCTGCGGCGCGGCCGCGAAGGTCTCCTTCGCGGTCCGGGCGAATTCGGGATCGGGCGTGACGACCACGACGCGGGTCTTGCTGCCGGAGGTCTTGGTACGGGCACTTCGCATGGTCGAGGGTTCTTTCGAGCACGGGGGGTGCGGCGGACTGGCCGCCGCGCTCAATCCTTGGCGGCCTCGCCTCCGGAGGTCGCGCCGGCGACGGTCGGGGCGCCGTCGGCGGCCTGTGCGCCCTTCCACGTCGCGGTGGTGCCGAGGCCCTGCGGCTTGGTCACCTTGCCGCGCCGGTAGCGCTCGGCGGCGATCGCCATGGTGGTGCCCTGGCCCGGGATGTTGCGATCCGCCGCCGCCTTCGGCCACGGATCGACCGTGTGGATCGCGGCGTTGTTGGCGACCGCGTCGCCGCCCCCGAACAGGATCGTCTCGCGACGGTCGTAGTAGATGTCGGAGCAGCCGCCGAGGAGCGCAGCGAGGACGAGAGCGCCGCCCAGGGCGCGCGATCGGACGAGCGCCGCATCGCGCGGCTCAACGCACCACATGGCCACCTCCTACCGGAAACTCGATCATGTGCCCCGTGTAGGGCCGCAACGCCGCCGTCTCGCCGCGCACCGCCGGGCCGCGATCCAGCTCGGGCTTGCCGCCGGCGAAGAAGTCGAGGTCGTTGGCCGGCAGCGTGTTGTCGAGCGGCGTCCGTAACGGGTCGCCGGGTCGCGCCGGACGCGCCAGACGCGGCGTCACGATGATGACGAGGTCGGTCTCCTTCTTCTGGTACATCCGCGAGGAGAACAGCGCCCCGAGCACCGGCACGTCGCCGATCCAGGGAAGCTGGTCCTGCGAGGTCAGCGAGTCGTTCTGCAGCAGGCCGGCGAGCATGAAGCTCTGCCCGTCGCGCAGCTCGAGCGTCGTCGAGGCGCGCCGCACCGTCAGGCCCGGCACCGTGATGCCGTTGGCGACCGACACGGTCGTGGTCTTGTCGATCTGGCTCACCTCGGGCTCGATCTTCAGGTTGATGATGCTGCCGTTGAGCACCGTGGGCGTGAAGGCGAGGCTGACGCCGTAGCGCTTGTACTCGACCGTGATCTGGCCGAACGTGCCGGAGATCGGGATCGGATACTCGCCGCCGGCCAGGAAGTTCGCGGTGTCGCCGGACAGCGCGACGAGGTTGGGCTCGGCGAGGCGGCGCACCAGGCCGCGCTGCTCCAGCGCGTTGAGCGCGACGTCGATCTGCATGCCCTTCGTCACCAGGCTGCCGACCAGGAAGCCGAACGGGTTGCCGCCGGAGAGCACGCCCGCCGCGGCGGTGCCGGCGGCCTGGGTGATCGGCAGGTTGCCCGCGCCCTGCTCGCTGCCGACATTGCCGGTGAATCGGCCGTTGCTGCTCCAGGCGTTCCACTGCACGCCGAGCTCACGGCCGGCCGACCGCGTCGCCTCGACGAAGCGGACCTCGAGCAGCACCTGCTGGGGCGAGGCGACCTGTACGGCGTTGATCACCTGCGGGCCGAACTCGCGGGCGATCACCAGTGCCTGATCGAGCGTGATCGCATCGGGAGCCATGCCGCCGAGCAGGATGCGGCCGTTGACGCTGGTGACCCGGAACTTGGCGGCCGGGAACCGCGCGGCGAGCTCGGCGGCGAGCGCCGAGACGTCGTAGGAGACCTCGACGTCGAACACGCCGACGAGCTTCTTGCCCTCGCCGTAGACCGAGACGCGCGTGGTGCCGAGCTTCTTGCCGAGAATCGACAGCGTGCGGTCGGTGAGCGGGTTGACGTCGGCGATCTCGGCGTCGCCGAGCGACAGCTCGACGAAGGGCTGGTCGGTGCGCACGTCCTGCGACTTGCCGATCGGCACGGTCACCGACTGGGTGCGCTTGCCCGGCCCGAAGGTGATCGCCTTCTGGGCCGCGGCCGTGGCCGACAGGCCGGGCATCAGCGGCGCGACGAGCGCCGCGCCGGCGACGAGCGCGGCGGACACGACGAGCGCCCGCCAGCGCGGGCGACCGCGCCCCGATCGCGACGGCACCGCCGTCCTGTGTCTCGTGCCGACATTCCCGTCCATCTCGTCCCCCAGTCCGTCCTCGGCGACGCCGCGCCCCCCGGCCCGATGCCGCCGTGTCTCTCTCACTCCGCCGCCGCCCAGCTGCCGCTCGTCTCGCCTTCGTGCGGAACGCGGTAGCTCTGCTTCTGCCCGCCGCGCGACACCGTGACGGTGGTGCCTGCCTCGCGCTTCGGCGCCGGGCCGACCAGCTCCTCGAGCAGATCCTTCACGGTGACGCGCGTCGTCTTCGTCTCCGTCGACTCGCCGGCCTTGCGCAGCAACAGCGAGAGCGAGCCGATCGAGGCGGCGAGGCTCAGCTTCTGCCCGGACGCCGTATCGACCTCGAGCGTCACGGCCTTCGGGATCATCGGATTGGCGGCGCGCTCGTCGGCGACCTGATCGACCGCGAGCACCCGGACGTCCTGCAGCAGCACCTGGGTGGACGTGGTCTTGCGGTCGCCGGTCTTGCCGTCCGGGCCCGCGGACGCCTCGTCGACCTGCCGGGTCAGCACCACGTCGACGCGGTCGCCGGGCAGGACGAAGCCGCCGACGCCGTCCACGTCGTTGACCCGGATGGTGACGGCCTTCATGCCGGGACCGACCAGCGCCGACAGCGTGGCGCGCTGGCCCGGCCCGGTGATCTTCACGGCGAGCACCGGCTCATTCGGCTCGATCGGCGTGAGCACGACCCGCTTGCCCTCGGCGAGCAGGTCGGAAATGCGCGCGAAACCGCCGTCCGGCAGCGCGTCGCTCGGCCACGCGGCCTCGCGCAGAACCTGGGGCGACAGCTCGTGGCCGTAACGCAGCGGCCGCGCCGCCACGACCACGGTGCGGGTGGCGACGGGCGGTCCGCGGTTCGCCTCGAGGCTGCGCAAGCGCGCCTCGGCCTGGCTGTTGAGCCAGGTCCGTGTCGCGAACACGGCGAGCAGCCCGAAGACGGCCGCCACCGCGATCATGATGACTGTGCTGCTGCGCACCGGACGAATTCCTGCAGAGGTCGCGGATTGCGACTCCCGGACCTAGCTAGGGCCTTGGAGAGTATTGAATTCGTGAACCGAACCCTGGTTTTGCCGGTATGCTGAAGACGTCCTGAAAGGTTATCGTCAACGAACCGTGCACGGCCGCACACCGTTGTGGCAGCGCGTTAATCATGTTCGCACGACGAGGGTAACGGGCGACCGCAGCACCGCGTGCCGACGTCGGCGCCCGGGGGTCGGCCCCTGTTGCGCAGTCGACATGGTTACGGAATAGTTCGTCCCGCAGGGGGTGACGCCATGCCGAAGACGATCGTCGTTCTGGCACCGGGTGAGATGGGCGCCGCCGTCGGGGCGCGACTGGTGGCGGGAGGGGCGCACGTCGTCACCTCGCTCGCCGGCCGCAGCGCGGCGAGCGCCGAACGGGCGCGGCGCGCCGGCCTCGCGGTCGCCGCCACCGACGCCGAGCTGATCGCCGGCGCCGAGCTCGTGCTCTCCATCGTGCCGCCCGGCGAGGCGGTGGCGGTCGCCAAGCGACTGCGCCCGGCGCTCGCACGGCTGCCCGAGAAGCCCGTCTATGTCGATTTCAACGCCGTGTCGCCCGACACGGTGCGCCACATCGCGGCGGCGCTGGCGGAGACGCGCTGCCCGTTCGTCGACGGCGGCATCATCGGGCCGCCGCCGACCGCCACGGCCCGCACCGTGTTCTACGTCGCCGGCGATCACGCCGGCCGTGCCGCGACGATGCGCGACCTCGGTCTCGACATGCGCGTGGTGGAAGGGCCGGTCGGCGCCGCTTCGGCCCTGAAGATGTCCTACGCGGGAATCACCAAGGGGCTGACCGCCATCGGCGCCGCCATGATGCTCGGAGCGACCCGGGCCGGCTGCGCCGGCGATCTCGTCGCCGAGCTCGCCGAGAGCCAGCCGCAGGTCTTCAAGTGGCTCGGCCGTCAGGTGCCGGCTATGTTCCCCAAGGCCTACCGATTCGTCGCCGAGATGGAGGAGATCGCCGACTTCCTTCACACCGACCGGCCGGCCTGCGAGATCTATCACGCCGTCGCCATGCTCTATGCCCGGCTCGCCGCCGCCGAGGGGGCGGCCGATGTCGATGCCCTCGGCCGGGTCTTCGGCGCGCCCGGCCGGATGTCGATCGCGGCCGACGCGGACGTGACGCCCGCGGGCGTGGCCGCCACGGGCGTGGCCGCCACGGCTGCGGCGCAGACCGGGGCGATGCAGGCGGGTGCGATGGAGACGGGCGCTATCGCGGCAGGGCGCGACACGGCCCGATGAGGCGCGTCAATATCCGAAACAGTGTTCCGGTACGAGAACCAGCGCGCCGACCCGTCGAACGCGGCTCGGACGGCAACCAGCGCCGCAGCCGAAGACATCACCGCATCGTGCTATACGTCACGTGACACGACGAGCGGCACCGTGAACGATGCCGTGAGCGATGTCGTGGGCGATGTCGTGCGCAACAGCAGCCCCGACTCGGCGCAACCGGAGCGTGCTCTACAGACAGTGATCTTCAACTTTTCTGAGCATGTGATTTTTTAACTATCCCGGACCTACGCTCCGCCAAAGTCTCCAGGTCCGCGTCGCGCCGTCTTCCTCGTGTCGCGACGGAAGGGCTTCGGTCCCGAGCGTGTCATGACAGTCGAGTTTCAGCGTTTTGCGTTCGTGACCGTGACGGGGCTCCTGTGGCTGTCCGCCTGCGAGACGACCACCGTGAAGCTGCCGGAACTGCCGAGCTTCACCCGCGGCGAGGCGACCGGGTCGGTGCCCCTCGCGGTGGCCGACGGCGACGTCACCGGCTCGACGACGGCCGGCGCCGCGCCGAAGCTCATCCAGGACGACATGACGCCGAGCGCGCCGAACGACGACCTCAGCGTCGGTCGCGAGCAGTTCCGGCAGGGCAACTACGGCAACTCCGAGAAGTACTGCCGGCGCGCGGTCGAGCAGATGCCGAAGTCGGCCGACGCGTGGCTGTGCCTCGCCGCCTCCTACGATCGCCTCAAGCGCTTCGACCTCGCCGACCGGGCCTATCTCCAGCTCATCCGCATCGCCGGGCGCAGCGCCGCCGTGCTCAACAACATGGGCTATTCCTACATGCTGCGCGGCGACTATCGCCGCGCCCGCGCCACCCTCAACGAGGCGGCCGCCAAGGATCCGGCCAACCCCTTCGTGCAGAACAACCTCGCGCTGCTCGCCGAGGCGACCACCACGAAGGAAGGGATTCGGTAGCCGCCGATCGCGGCCGCTCGTCCCGATCATCGAGCCCGATGTGATCGGGCACGGCGGGGGCGGATCGAACGTGGCCGGTCAGATGTCGAGATCGACCCAGATCGCGGCGTGGTCGGAGGCGGCGTCCTTCTTGTCTTGCAGAGTCTCGTAGACGTCCCACTTCTTTTTCCGCTTGCCGGGCCACATGCCCTTGCGCAGCACGCCGCCGGCCGTGACCTTCGCGAACAAGGCCGGCGACAGGAGCAGATAGTCGATCTTGTCGCCGGCCGAGCATGCGCCGAATGTGCCCGGGAAGCCGCCGTCGTCGAACATCGGATGCATGAACGCATCCTTCAGCTTCGAGCCGTGGAGGAGCGGCGACAGGGGGTCGCTGTCCGGTGTGTCGTTGAAGTCGCCGATCACGGCCACGAAGGCGTCGCCACGCGGATCGAGCGCCTTGTAGATCTCGCGCACGCGAGCGGCCTGCGCCTTGCGCCGCGCGTTCGACGCCTCGGGGCGGCCGAATCCCTTGCTCTTGAAATGGTTCACGAGCACGATCAGCCGGTTCTTCTTGCGGGTAAGCACCGTGTATTCCGGACAGTCGCGCGAGAAGATCGGGTCGCCGTCTGCGTCCACGTCGTCGACATGGCTGCGCATGCTCTCGATCGGAAATCCGTCCCGACACAGGAGACCGACGTCGATGCCGCGGTCGTCGTTTCCGTCGATGACCATCACGTGGCGGAACGGCACGCCGTCGACGGCCGGAACGATCAGCCGGTTGAAATCGCGCAGCACCGGCCGGTTCTCCGCCTCGACGACACCGACGACGTCGGCCTCGAGATCGACGAGGACGCGGGCCGTGTTGCGCATGGCGTTCTCGTCGATCGGCTCGTCGCGCAGCTCGAGCGAGCCGACCCAGTCGGCGCGGCCGCCCGCCGTGATCTCGAGGCCGCCGGTCCGCGGCCGGACGAGGAGCCCACCCTTGTTCCGCCGCAAGCGGACGAACGGACCCGTGTCGCTCTTCTCCAGCCCGAGCTCGATCATCAGCTTCGCCATCTGGCGCCGCGCCGCCGCCGTGTAGGAGACCTCCCCCAAGAGTCCGTTCAGCTTGGCGAAGGCGCCGAGAATGGGCCGTCCCTCGTCCCAGGTATCGAGGTTCATGGCCTTGGCGCGGTCGAACAGGTTCTCGACGTTGTAGGCGGCTAGCCTCATGGGACACCTCGGTTGGCGACACTCCGGCCGGCGCGTCGCGACGAGCGACAGCACGGCGGCCGCAGGTGCGGCGATGCGCGACGGCGCAGGAGGCTAAAACAACCACTGGATGCAACAAGAGGATGACATACATCGATCGGCACGCCCGCAAGCGTGGTGTGCCGCCATGGGCGGACGGGCATCGCGCACCTGCGGCCGATCGTCCGGGTCGGCGGACTTTTGCCGTTTCGCCTCGAAATGGCTAGAAGGCGGTCCGACCTCGACGGTCCCCCGGCGCGCCGGGCGCGCCCGAGCCCCGACCCGGAGCAAGATCCGCATGTTCGCCGACCTCAAGACGTTCCTGGCCGAGCTGACCAGCGGCGGCAAGCACCCGACCCGCTTCGACGCGAACGACTACCGGCTCGCCGCCGCCGCCTTGATGGTCCATGTCGCGACCCTCGACGCCAATCTTTCCGACCTCGAGCGCGACAAGCTGCACCTGCTCCTGAAGACCCGCTTCGCCCTCGACGACGCGGCGACCGACGAGCTGATCGACGCCGCCGTGGCGGCCGACCGCGACGCCGTCGACTTTTATCAGTTCACCAGCCTTCTGATGCGCACCCTCGACGAGGAGGGCCGCCGCAAGGTGATCGCCATGATGTGGGAGATGGTGTTCGCCGACGGCGACGTCACCGAGTTCGAGGACAACGTGATGTGGCGGGTCGGCGATCTGCTCGCCGTGCCGAATCGCGAGCGCATCGAGCTCAAGCGCGAGGTCGCGGCCGGCCGCGACCCGCTGGACGATCCGCAGTGACGCCGAACGCCGCGACGCCCGTCGCCGTCGTCACCGGGGCCTCCTCGGGCATCGGCGCGGAGCTCGCGAAGCTGTTCGCCGCCGACGGCCACGCCGTGGTGCTGGTCGCCCGCCGCGCCGCCGAGCTGAACGCGCTCGCCGACGCGATCGCCGCGACCGGCCGGCCGCGCCCGCATGTCGTGGTGCTCGACCTCGCGCAGCCGGACGCGGTCGCGCATCTGCGGGCCGCGCTCGCCGAGCGCGGTGCGGTGGCGAAGTACCTCGTCAACAATGCCGGCTTCGGCCTGCTCGGCGTCGCGACGTCGCTGGATCACGGCGAGCAGCTCGCGATGATCGACCTCAACGTCAAGGCGCTGACCTCGCTCAGCCTCGCCTTCGCGGACGATCTCGTCGCGCAGCAGGGCGGCCTCCTCAATGTCGGCTCGCTCGCCGGATTCGTGCCGGGCCCCGGCATGGCCGTCTACTACGCCACCAAGGCCTACGTGAACTCGTTCTCGGAGGCGCTGTGGCGCGAGCTCGGGCCGAAGGGCGTCACCGTGACGGTGCTGTGCCCCGGCCCGGTGCCGACCGGCTTTCAGGCACGCGCCGGCGTCACCGTCTCGGGGCTGCAGAGCCTCCTGACCGTGACGGCCGCCGCGGCCGCGACGGCCGGCTACGATGCCCTGATGGGCCGCCGCCGCATGGTGGTGCCGGGTCGGCTCGCCGGCCTGGTGCCGCTGCTCGCCCGCCTCCTGCCGCGCCGCACCATGATCGCGTTGATCGCCTCGACCCAGATCCGGCGCCTCGGGGCGCGCGGCGGCCTGTAGGCCCGGACGTCGGCCGCGCAGCGGCAGGGCGAACCCGTTTTCTTCTCCACGACACGGACAGCAGAACCGTGCTGCCGCGGCAACACGCGGCAGCACGTGTTTCTTAAGACGTCGCCATGCGTGGCATTCCGCTTGCTTGTCGCATTGCGGCCCCTTTAGCCTTCCAGATTGTGCGTTTCGTGAAGCCGACCAGGACTACGCCGACACGAACGACGCCGACACGAACGATGCCGACCAGGAACGCGACGATGCCGGAGCCCGTTCTGATCGTTCTGCACCAGGAGACCTCGACGCCGGGGCGCGTCGGGCAGTTCCTGCAGGCGCGCGGCATCCCGCTCGACATCCGCCGTCCGCGCTTCGGCGAGCGGCTGCCCGAGACCCTGGCCGAGCACGCCGGCGCCGTGGTGTTCGGCGGCCCAATGAGCGCCAACGACCCGGACGACTTCGTCAAGCAGGAGATCGACTGGCTCGCCGTGCCGCTGAAGGAGCAGAAGCCGTTTCTCGGCATCTGCCTCGGTGCCCAGATGCTGGCCAGGCATCTCGGCGCCAAGGTCGCGCCGCATCCGGAGGGCAAGGCCGAGATCGGCTATTATCCGCTGCGCGCGACGCTCGACGGTCATCGCGTCTGCTCGCACTGGCCCGGCCACGTCTATCAGTGGCACCGCGAGGGCTTCGAACTGCCGGCCGGCTCGCGCCTGCTGGCCGAGGGCGACATGTTCCGGGTGCAGGCGTTCCGGCACGGGCCGGCCGCCTACGGCATCCAGTTCCATCCCGAGGTGACGCACGCGATGATGTGCCGGTGGACGACCCGCGGCCACGAGCGGCTCGCTTTGCCGGGTGCGCGGCCGCGGGTGGATCATTTTGCCGAGCGGCCCATGTACGACGGCGCCATCCGGGCCTGGCTGACCGAGTTCCTCGACGGCTGGCTCGCCGGCCCGCGGGCGGAGGCCCGCCCCGGCCGCGGCGCCGAGCGCGTCACCGGCATGGCAATGGCGGCCGGGCCTTACGCGGCCGGCTGATCGGCCCGCAAGACCGTTCCGGTCGTTCCGGGGCGCGGGCCGATGGCCCGCGAACCCCGAGTCCAGCCCAGACCGATCCAGTCCGGAGCTCAGAGATCGCTGCTGGATTCCGGGTGCGCGGCTGCGCCGCGCCCGGGCCTGACAGGGGGCCCTTCATCCGCCCCGCTCCGCGCCCGCTCGCGCAGGAAAGCGACGAAGGCACGCAGCGGCGCCGGCAGGTGATCGCGGCCGGCGTAATAGAGGAACGGGCCGGAGAAGCTCTGCCACCAGTCGGCCATGACCGGGACCAGCGTGCCGCGGGTGAGCGCCGGCGCCAATGCCGCCTCGAATGTCGCGATGACGCCGAGCCCGGCCTCCGCCGCGGCGACCTCCAGATCGAGATTGGAGGCGACCAGCGGCCCCTTCGGGCTGATCCGCACCACCTCGCCGTCCCGCTCGAACTCCCACGGCAGCGCGACGCCGCTCGGGAAGCGATGACGGATGCAGGCATGGGCGAGGAGGTCGCGCGGGTGCGCCGGCGTCCCGTGTCGGGCGAGGTACGACGGCGCCGCCGCGGCGGCGTAGCGCTGGCGGCGCGGGCCGATCGGCACCGCGATCATGTCCTGCTCGAGCCGCTCGTCGTAGCGCACCCCGGCGTCGAAGCCGGCCGCCAGAACGTCGATGAAGCTGTCCTCGGCGACCACCTCCAGGGTGACGCCCGGATGCCGCGCCAGGAACGCGCAGGCGATCGGCGGCAGCACGAGGCGCGCCACGATGGTCGGCACGTTGAGGCGCAGCGTCCCGGTCGGGCTGTCGCGCACGCTGTTGATCGCGTCGAGCGCCGCCGCGACCTCGCCGAGCGCCGGCGCGAGCCGTTCGAGCAGGCGGGCGCCGGCCTCGGTCGGGGTGACGCTGCGGGTCGTCCGGTTGAGGAGCCGCACCCCGAGCCGCGCCTCGAGGCGCCGCACCGCCTCGCTCAGGCTCGACGGCGAGACGCCGCGCACCGCCGCCGCGCCGCGGAAGCTGCGCGCCCGCGCCACCGCCGCGAACGCATCGAGATCGGCTAGGTCCGCGTCGGCCATCGCTCGCGCCTTTTGTTCTGAATTCCGCACAGCCCGTACCGACAATGGCGCGTTATCGAACAAAACGCCAGCGCCCATACTCCTGCGCATCGGACACATCGACCGGCCCGCCCGGTCGCGCGACAGGATGATGGAGACACACGATGCAACAGCGTCAGCTCGGCCGCACCGGCCCCACCGTCTCGGCCCTCGGGCTCGGCTGCATGGGCATGTCGGCCCTCTACGGCCCGGCCGACCGCGGCGAGAGCCTCGCCACGATCCACGCGGCGGTCGACGCCGGGATCACGCTGCTCGACACCGGCGACTTCTACGGCATGGGCCACAACGAGCTGCTGATCGCCGAGGCGTTGCGCGAGGTGCCGCGGGAAAAAGTGCGGATCAGCGTGAAGTTCGGCGCGCAGCGCGGGCCAGACGGGGCCTGGCTCGGCTACGACGCGCGGCCCGCCGCCGTGAAGACGGCGCTCGCCTACACGCTGCAGCGGCTCGGCACCGACCACGTCGACATCTACCGTCCGGCCCGGCTCGATCCGGCCGTGCCGATCGAGGAGACGGTCGGCGCCATCGCCGACCTCGTGACGGCCGGCTGGGTGCGTCACATCGGCCTGTCCGAGGTCGGGGCCGCGACGATCCGGCGGGCCGCCGCCGTGCATCCGATCAGCGACCTGCAGATCGAGTACTCGCTGATCTCGCGCGGCCTCGAGGAGACGATCCTCCCCGTCCTGCGGGAGCTGGGCATCGGCGTCACCGCCTACGGGGTGCTGTCGCGCGGCCTGATCAGCGGCCACTGGTCGAAGGAGGCTCCGACGGCGGCGAACGATTTTCGCGCCCACAGCCCGCGCTTCCAAGGCGACAACGTCGACCGCAACCTCGCCCTCGTCGCGGCGCTCCGCCAGGTCGCGCAGGCGCGCGGCCTCACCGTGGCACAGGCGGCGATCGCCTGGGTGGCGGCGCAGGGGACCGACATCGTGCCGCTGGTCGGCGCGCGGCGGCGCGACCGTCTCGCCGAGGCGCTCGGCAGCCTCGACGTGGCGCTGACGGGCGACGACCTCGCGGCGATCGAGCGCGCCGTGCCGAAGGGCGCCGCCGCCGGCACCCGCTACAGCCCGGAGCAGATGGCGGTGCTCGACTCGGAGCGGTGAGCGCGAAGCGTCACGGACACGCCGCATTCCGGCGCGTCCGTGCCGCAACAATTCTCAGAACCGGCTTACTCATTGATTCACATCCCGAATGTGTTAGCGACTCTGATGGAGAGTCGAACTCCACTTCCGCTCACGGTCTTATTGTACCTCTTTGCGTGTCCAAGCAGCGCAGTCTTGAGCTGACCACGAGCGGAACGAACGACGCAGGAGTGGACCGCGAAGAGAACTGGATTCACCGAAGGGCGTCGGACGCGTACCAATGGTTTCCAAGACGAATCAGGGGCGTAAGTTGCGGCCGTACAAAGCAATATCCTTGTTTTCCGGGGCCATGGGGCTCGACCTAGGTCTGGAAAAGACTGGCCGTTTCGAGATTCTGGCGTGTGTAGAAATCGAGAAGTCAGTTTGCGACACGATCAGGGCAAACCGCAACGCCGGGCGTCTGCACAATGATTTGCGCGTATACGAGGGTGACGTAACAGATTTTGACCCCCTGTCTATACTTGCTGATTGCGGATTAAAGCCGGGCGAGCTCGACCTGCTTATCGGCGGCCCGCCATGTCAATCATTTAGTACTGCAGGGCGCCGCCGAACCGTTCAAGATCCTCGCGGAACGCTACTGTGGCAATTTTTGCGGTACGTCGAGTTGATAAAACCACGTTTCTTTCTCATGGAAAACGTGCGCGGCCTTCTTTCTGCAGCTTTACGTCACCGACCACTCGCGGAACGACCTGAACGTGGCGGAGTACCGCTCGATGCAGATGAAATGCCGGGCTCGGTTGTGCGCTTGTTTGCCGAAGACCTTCAGAGGGTTGCAGGCTCACCCTATCATATGGATTGCTTTGAAGTGAATGCCGTTAATTACGGCGCGCCTCAACTGCGCGAGAGAGCGTTCTTTATTGGCAATAGGTACGGCGCCTTGGTCGATTTCCCAAATCCCACGCACGGAAACCCAACCAGTTCAGACGAAGCTACGCTGTTTTCGGGAAGCACATCACTGTTACCATGGAGGACGCTGGGAGACGCGATTAAAAATATGGAAGACTGCGGCGATGTCCTCATGGACTTCAGTCCCCGAAAAAAGAGTTTCTTATCGTTGGTTCCACCCGGATCAAATTGGCGGAGCCTTCCGAAGAAACTACAGCAAGAGTCAATGGGGAGTGCTTGGTTCGCCAAGGGCGGACGCTCCGGATGGTGGAGACGTCTGAGTTACGATCTTCCATGCCCGACCCTCGTGACGATGCCCAATCACGCCTCGACGTCCCTGTGTCATCCGGCAGAAGTTCGCGCCCTTTCACTCAAGGAATATGCCGCGATTCAAGAATTTCCACCGGAGTGGGAGTTTTTCGGTACTCCAGCTCAACAATATGCCCAGGTCGGAAATGCCGTCCCCGTTCGGTTAGGGGAAGTAGCTGGCACTGTGATCAGCGATAGTCTCGACCGACTTTCAGAGCGAGAATGGCAACCGTATCCAGATTTCCCGTCCAGGTACAGGGTAGTCTACGTTCAGTCGCATGTGCGGACCCGGCAATGGTTCAAACAAGGCAAGACTTTTGTTTGGGACGACGGCGGAGAAAATGAGCACGCGATGTATGAACCGCCCCACACTCTCCGCCGGGTGAGCGCGATCTGATGGCTCGCGGAACCCCCTTCTATGATGCTCTCCGTTCGCAGCGTCATTGCTTCGATGCAAAGGCGGTCGTTTCGCTGTTTGAACAAGTAGACGAGAGTCGAGTCCATGCGCTTGCGAAAGCCCTGACCGGATACATAACCACCAACCTCCCTGCGACTTTTGAAAGACGGAATGGCATATCTGATTATCGCACAAATCCTTACGTCCTGATGACCTCCGCGAGCGTAATGAAATTGCATGACCCCGCTCGCTTTAGTGACTTCCTATTTAACAGCAAATTATATATGGCGCTCGAGACATCGTTTGGGAAGCAAATTGAAGCGGCTTTTGTAGGTCAATACCCGTTGACAGCGACGCATCGGTGGGCGGAAGCGCCGGAAAAGCTCGCCGAGTTTCAGGCGTTGGACGGATTGAACCGAGAGCAGCGCGCTCAGCGGCGTGTGAGTTCCGTCTGGCGAGAGATAGACCGCTCGTGCGTGGTTGGGACACGGCGCTATTTGACGTCGATCAAGAGCGGCCCCAACACGATTAATGACACGCAAGTTCAGGGGATGACGCAAGCCATTATCGATAACTATTCAACCTGGCTTGATGACACAAAAAAGACGTATCCAACCGTATCCAGCCTGGATGTCGTGCTCGGCTTGACGTACGGCACCGACTGCACCACAAATAATAAGGAAAATCAGATTCTGGTAAAACTCCTGGAAAGCGGGTTTATCGAAGAGGATCGAAGCAATCGGCCGGGCGTGCTCATCGATGCAAAGACGCGCAGCGTGCGAGTGTACCGTCGAATCGGCAAAGAATTCTGGGCATTTATCGGGCAACCGAATCAACCGGAGACAGCTCAATTTGTATTTCTCGAAGTGCTCCTCGCATTGGCGGAATCGTTATCGTCAGGGATCACGAGCGCCCGAATCGAGGATCGGATCAACGCCAAGATTCAACATCTTGCGGCGGCTTTGACAAAGCTCCAATTCCCGCGGAACAGCCTGCCGTCGTGGGTGCGAAATGACTTTGATGAGAACCAGCTCTTCTGGTTTGCGACAGCGCTGACCGCCTTTTACGATGAAGGTATTTGATTTCGGCCTCTCTTCCACTCGCCCACAAGCGCGGCCCCGAGGAGGCAGGGCCACCTCGGGCGAGGTGCTGCAGGCGGCGAGCCGGCTCGCCCGCGAGAGCGGCCGGCCACGGCAGGCGGTCGACACCTTCCGGGCGACCATTCGGGCGGTCCGACCGGCGGCGCGCCCGACCCGACCGAAAGCTTAGAATCTCTTTAAAAGGTTCGAGACATAACTGGCGGGTGACCAGTCCTGTTCCGCGGGGATCGGGGTGCCGGCGCGTGCCGACACGTCGGATCCGGAGGCGGGCCCCGGGAATGCGCCGATGTCTCTGACCATCTCGCGCCGGGTCGGCGCGCTCGTGCTGCTCGCCGTGCTCGCCTGCCTCGCCGTCATCGCCGTCCAGCTGCTCTCATTGCGCAGCTCGCTCGAGCAGGAGCGCCGCGCCGCCGTCATGGCGCAGGTCCAGTCGGCCGTCGCGATCGTCCGCGACCATGCGGCCAGGGCCGACAGGGGACAGCTGCCGCAGGCCGAGGCGCAGGAGCGCGCCAAGGCAGCGCTGCGCGCCATCCGGTTCGGGCAGGACGATTACGTCTTCGTCTACGGCACCGACGGCGTGACCCTCGTCCTCGGGCCGCGGGCACAGCTGGAGGGCACGAACCGGATCGACACCAAGGATCCGAAGGGCGTCTACACGGTCCGCAACCTGATCGCCGCGGCCCAGCGCGGCGGCGACTTCACCACCTACGACACGCCGCGCGCCGGCAGCACCGAGCCGGCCCCGAAGCTCGCCTACGCGGCCATGGCGCCGTGGAACTGGGTCGTCGGCACCGGCGTCTATATCGACGATCTCGACCAGGTCTTCTGGTCGTCGGCCCGCACGACGCTTATGTGGGCGACGGGGCTGATCGTCGTCCTCTGCGTCGTCGCCGTGACGCTGGCCCGCGGTCTCGTGCGGCCCGTGAAGGCGATGACGTCGGCCATGAAGGAGCT
>NZ_JBHUIW010000016.1:0-136636 GCF_042682915.1 Rhodoplanes azumiensis
GAATCAGACCTTCCGCTACCCCGAAACCGCCGTTAACCCGAGTTCGGTGCCCTGGCCGGGCGGGGTGCTTCCTTGACATTTCGGGCTCTGCCACTAGGTTGCCCGCAACTCACCGCATCGTTCGAACGTTTTTCGAGGGCGCCCCATGGCGAAGGCCACCACCATCAAGATCAAGCTCGTCTCGAGCGCCGACACCGGCTACTTCTACGTGGCGAAGAAGAACTCGCGCACGCAGACCGAGAAGCTCGTCAAGAAGAAGTACGACCCGGTCGCCAAGAAGCACGTCGAGTTCCGCGAAGCCAAGATCAAGTGAGGCGCCCGCGGCGCGCGCCGCGGCCTGCTCCTCTTCGATCCGCCGATCTCTTTCGATCCTTTGACGACACGCTGGCCGGGCTCGTCCCGGCCTTCGGCGTTCGTGGGGCCGCGCGATACGGCCCCGGCAGGACGGAGGCGTGCGTCGGCGAGGCGCAGGCGGCGCCTCGGATGGACTTGTGATGGGAAGGACGCCGGCCGCCACCGAGCCGCATCCGGCGCGCGTCGGCGCTTATCGCCGGTCGGCGTAAAGCTTCGGAAGACCGGCCCGAAAGAAAAGTGGCCGGCCGGGAGCGGTGTTTCGAGGAGGCCACTCTCACCGCTCACCGGCCGGCCGAACCCCACGGACCCAGGAGATGCGGCGGACCTGAGCACTCCGTAGGGTTAGCCCTACTCGTTCGGAACGCGGCGACTCGACGTGCCTGCACACCCCCGTTCGAGCAATTTCAATCAAAATCTAGCGCAAGTTCCCGGGAAATCAACCACCGTCCACCCGCCGAGCTCTGCGCCCGTGCGGCATGCTGAACATTTAAGGTTTACGCATCAGTCGCTTAAATCCGCCGGGATGGTCCCGCCTCAGGCCGCGGCGGCGACCACCCGGTTGCGCCCGTCCCGCTTAGCCCTGTACAACGCCTCGTCGGCACGTTTCAGAACCTTCGCCGGGCTGTCGTCCGTTCCGGCTAGCCCGGAAATTCCGATCGAGATCGTCACCTCGACGCTGCGGCCCGAGGCATGGATCAGGAACGGCTCGGAGGCGATGCGTCGGCGCAGCCGCTCGGCGACCTTGGCGGCGACCGTGATGTCGGTGTCGGGCATCACCACGACGAACTCCTCGCCGCCGAACCGGCAGGCGAGATCGATGCCGCGGATCGACTTGCGCAGCCGCATGGCGAACTCGCGCAGCACGTCGTCGCCGCCGTCGTGGCCATGCGTGTCGTTGATCGACTTGAAGAAGTCGATGTCGAGCACGAGCACGGAGAGCGGCTTGCCGCGGGCGATCGCCTGCTCGACCAAGGTCGCCACATGGGTCTCCATGTAGCGACGGTTGTGCAGCCCGGTGAGCGCGTCGGTGATCGCCATCTCGATCGACAGCGTGACGTTGTCGCGCAGCCGCTCGGTGAACCGCTTCTTGCGCACCTGGGTGCGGGCGCGGGCGAGCAGCTCGTTGCGGTCGATCGGACGGAAGACGTAGTCGTTGACCCCGATCTCCAGGCCACGATTGAGCCGCGCGCTCTCCTCCTCCGGGTCGGCGATCGCCAGGATCGGGACGTTGCGGGTGCGGTCGAGCGAGCGGAGCTGGCTGCACAGGCGCAGCGCGTCGAAGCTCTCCAGCCCGAGCGACACGACGACGAGATCGTAGGTGCCGTCGGCGGCCCGGAACAGCGCCTCGGCGGCGTCCGTCTCGACATCGACCGTGTGCTCGGCCGACAGCATCCCGGCGATCCGGTCCCACGACGACTTGCGGTCGTCGATCAGCAGAACCTGGCCACCGCGGCCCGTGTCGGCGATCGCCTCCATGACCGGGTTCTCGATGCCGATCTCGCGCGAGGTCTGGGCCCGCATGCGCAGCTCGTCGGTCATCAGCTTGAGGCGCGTGAGCGAGCGCACCCGCGCGACCAGCGCGATGTCGGACACCGGCTTGGTGAGGAAGTCGTCGGCGCCGGCCTCGAGGCCGCGCACCCGGTCGGCGGCCTGGTCGAGTGCCGTCACCATGACGACCGGGATGTGGTGGGTCTTGGGGTTCGCCTTGAGGCGCCGGCACACCTCGAATCCGTCCATGTCGGGCATCATGACGTCGAGCAGCACGATGTCGCACTGCGCCCGCTCGCAGATCGCCAGCGCCTCGGCGCCGGACAGCGCCGTGATGACGTCGAAATACTCGGCCGAGAGCCGCGCCTCGAGCAGCTTCACGTTCGCCAGGACGTCGTCGACGACGAGGATGCGGGCGGTCATGGGTGGATCACCTCACGGCTGGCCGAGGAAATGGCGGACGGTCTCGATGAACTTGCCGACCGAGATCGGCTTCGACAGATACGCCTCGCAGCCGCCCTCGCGGATGCGCTCCTCGTCGCCCTTCATGGCGAAGGCCGTCACGGCGACCACCGGGATGGCCTTGAGCTCGGGGTCGTCCTTCAGCCAGCGCGTCACCTCGAGGCCGGAGACCTCGGGGAGCTGAATGTCCATCAAGATCAGATCGGGGCGATGACGGCGAGCGAGATCGAGCGCCTCGATGCCGTTGCGCGTCCCGATCGTGCTGTAGCCGTGCGCCTCCAGAAGATCGTGGAAGAGCTTCATGTTGAGCTCGTTGTCCTCCACGATGAGGACGGTCTTCGGCATCGAAGCCCCCCGCGGTTCGCGACCGCTCCGGCGAATTCGGCGTTTCAGCGCCGTCCGCGATATGGTCCTTACTAGCTCATCCTACAAGCTATTCCTTTCACAATCGCAAACAATCACGCACCGGAAAGGATTTGTTAAGTATAGTGAATCCGAACGCTACGGCGAGTCCCGGCGCGCCGCCGGCGGCGCCGAAGACCCGGGGGCGGACTTGATCGACTCGACCCGCCGCCCGACAGTCGGGCCGAACGAGACCACGAGGCGCCCATGGCGGCCTTCTGCCGCGACTGCCTGAGCGAGGCGCCGGACGCCGCGCGCCGCTGCGCCCGCTGCGGGTCGCCGCGACTCGTCGCCCATCCCGACCTCGACCGCTTCCACATCGCCCATGTCGACTGCGACGCCTTCTATGCGGCGGTCGAGAAGCGCGACCGGCCCGAGCTGCGCGACCTCCCGGTCATCATCGGCGGCGGCACGCGCGGCGTCGTCTCCACGGCCTGCTACATCGCCCGCACCTTCGGGGTGCGCTCGGCCATGCCGATGTTCGAGGCGCGCCGGCTGTGCCCGGACGCCGTGGTGATCAAGCCGGACATGGCGAAATACGCCGAGGCCGGCCGCACGGTGCGCGCCATGATGCGGCAGCTCACCCCTCTGGTCGAGCCGCTGTCGATCGACGAGGCGTTCCTCGACCTCGGCGGCACCGAGCGCCTGCACGGCGCCTCGCCGGCCATGACGCTCGCCCGCTTCGCCAGGCGGGTCGAGCAGGCGGTCGGCATCACGGTCTCGGTCGGCCTGTCGGACAACAAGTTTCTGGCCAAGCTCGCCTCGGACCTCGAGAAGCCGCGCGGCTTCTCGGTGCTGTCGCAGGCCGAGGGCGCCCGGTTCCTGGCCCCGAAGCCGGTGACCGCGATCTTCGGGGTCGGCCAGGCGACCGCGGCGACGCTCGCCAAGGCGGGCTACCGCACCGTCGCCGACCTGCAGCGGGCCGACGAGGCCGCGCTGATGCGCGCCTTCGGGGCCGAGGGCCTGCGGCTCGGCCGCCTCGCCCGCGGGCTCGACGCCCGCATCGTGACGCCCGACCGGCCGGCCAAGAGCATCTCGGCCGAGACGACGCTCGACACCGACGTCGCCGATGTCCGCCGGCTGGAGAAGCTCCTGTGGGCGCTGTCCGAGAAGGTGTCGGGGCGGCTGAAGGCGGCCGGCCTCGCCGGCAGCACCGTGACGCTCAAGCTCAAGCGCCACGACCACCGGCTGCGCACTCGCTCGCACAGCCTGCCGGCGCCGACCGCGCTCGCCGCGACGATCTTCACGGTCGGCCGCGACCTGCTGGCGCCCGAGGCCGACGGCACCCGGTTCCGGCTGATCGGGATCGGGGTCGGCAGCCTCGCCGCCGGCGAGACCGCCGATCCGCCCGACCTGATCGACACCAGGGCGACCCGCACGGCCGCGGCCGAGCATGCCGTCGACAAGATCCGGGAAAAGTTCGGCAAGGCCGCCGTGATGCGCGGGCTGTCGCTGGACGACGCGGAGGAGACCCGGCGGAAAGGGTGACGGCGACGGCTGATGGCGCCGGTCGTCCCGGGGCGGCCCGCAGGGCCGAACCCGGGATCCATACGCCCTACCCGTCATGAGCCCCCGACACCGGGGCGATGGATTAAGGGCTCGCGAGCCTTCGGCTCGCGCTCCGGACCGACGGAGCTTTCAGATCGCGAGAAAGCCCGTTACGGGCACGCCTTGTCGGGCTTGATGTCGAGCTGGGTCATGTCGCCGGCGACGACGAAGTCGCCGTAGTCGAGGCGCAGCGCCCGCGAGACGCCGTTCTCGTAGAGCTGGAAGCCGATCGCGTAGACCGGGGTCTGCTCGCCCTGCCCGGCCGCGCGGTCGAAATAGCTGATCGTCACGGGCCACCGCTTGAGGCCGTCGAGCGCCGCCTGGCCGGCCGTCGCGTCGCCCTCGGGACGGTTCTCCGGGCCGATCGCGGGGCCGATGACGGTGAGCGTGTTGAACGACTTCTGGCCGTTCTCGGATCCGTCGTAGACGGGCAGCTCGAGCAGCGTCCTGCCTTCGCGCGCCGCGTCAAGAACACGGCGCATGTGCTCGGTCGGAAACACCATTCCGATGTCGAGATCGAATGTCGTCCCGGTCGGCTTGGTGAGCGCCACCGCGACCTTGTCGTCGCGCCGCTCGGCCTTGCCGTCGACCATGTCGCCGGGCCGGTCGTTGACGTAGTTCTGCGAGCTGAAGCGGAAGCTCTTGGCCGCGGCGTCCTCCCAGGTGGAGGCGCGCAGGTCGCTGACCGCCACCTTGCCCTCGCCGTTGTCGAGCTCGGAGACCTGGCGGAACTGCAGCACCCAGCCGTCGCAGGCATTGCCGGAGAAGTCGTAGAGGATGCGCCCGCGCACCGACTGCAGCGACCGCTTGCCCTGCGAGCGGACGAGCTTGAGGTCGTAGACGGCGCGATGCGAGGCGAGCCCCGGGGCGGCGCCCGCCGACGGCGCCGGCGTCGCCGCCGTGCAGGCGGCGGCGATCACGACCGCGGCGGCGAGGCGGACCTGGTGGGGCCGGGCCTGCAGGAAGCGGGCCTGCAGGAGGCGCGTGCACGACTGTCCGAGAGAGCCGAGATCCATCGCGTCCGGTAACTCCTGTGCGGTTGCCGGGCCGTCCCGCGCACCGTCCCGCGAACATAGGCGGCGCCCGGAGTCGCCGCAACCGCGCGCCGGCATGCGTCCGGCCCGCACGCGCACGTTCGCCCGACGGCGCCCCACCCGCGATGCGGTCCGCGGTACCGCGCCGCCGGCCTGCCGGGCTGCCATTCAGGGCTGCCATGCCGGGACCGACGCAATGGCGCGGCCCCATTGCGCGGCGATCCGCGATCGACGACAAGGTCGCGGTCCACAAACGGCCGGGGAGGCTCGACAATGACCAGCAGTGCCGAACAGAAACTCGCGGAGCTCGGGATCGTGCTGCCGACGCCGGCGGCGCCGATCGCCAACTATGTCGGCTTCGTCCGCTCGGGCCGGCTCCTGTTCGTCTCCGGCCAGCTCTGCCTGGTCGACGGCAAGGCCGTCGCCACCGGCAAGCTCGGCGCCGACGTGACGATCGAACAGGGTCGCGACGCGGCGCGCATCTGCGCCATCAACCTGCTCGCCCAGGTGAAGGCGGCGCTCGGCGATCTCGACAAGGTGGTCCGGGTGGTCCGGCTCGGCGGCTTCGTCGCCTCCGCCCCGAGCTTCCTGGACGGCCCCAAGGTGCTCAACGGCGCCTCCGACCTGATGGTCGAGGTGTTCGGCGAGAAGGGCCGGCACGCCCGCACCACGATCGGCGTCGCGGTGCTGCCCGGCGACGCGGCGGTCGAGGTCGAAGGCACCTTCGAGGTCGCCTGACCCCACACCTGACGACAGGAGCGGCGCGCCATGGGAACCCTGACCTGGCTCACGGTGCGCCCGATCGCCCATCGCGGCCTCCACGATGCCGAAGCCGGCATCGTGGAGAACACCGCCGCCGCCTTCACGGCCGCCATCGCGGCCGGATACGGCATCGAGACCGACCTGCAGCCGAGCCGCGACGGCGAGGCGATGGTCCACCACGACGACGCCCTCGGCCGGCTGGTCGAAGGCACGGAGCGGCTGCGCGATCTCGACGCGGCCGACCTCAGGGCGCACCCTTACAAGGCCACCGCCGACCGCATGCTGACGCTCGGCGAGCTTCTGGATCTCGTCGGCGGCCGGGTGCCCCTGCTGATCGAGCTGAAGAGCCGCTTCGACGGCGACCGGACGCTGGCGCGCCGGGTCGCCTCCTTGCTGGGAGGCACGACGGCGCCGATCGCCGTGATGTCGTTCGATCCCGCCCTGATGGTCGCCGTGAACGCGCTGGCGCCGCGGCTGACGCGCGGCCTCGTCGGCGAGCGCCGCTTCGCCGGAGCGGGGCCGCTCGATCGCCGGGCCGGAATGCTGCTCGACGCGCTGCGTGCCGATCCCGCCTTCCTGGCGTGGCGCTTGCAGGATTTGGACGCCTGGCCGCCCCGGCTCGCCCGGACCTTCGGCCGCCCCCTGCTCTCCTGGACGATCCGCTCCGCGGCCCAGCGCGACGAGGCTTTGCGGGCCGGCGCCGATCAGGTGATCTTCGAGGGGTTTCGGGCGTAGACTGAAACGATCGCTCCATCGGGAGATCACCCCCCTGACCTCCACCCCCGCGCCCCCCGCGACCCCCGCCCGCCCGGCCATCCCGGCCGGCCTGCGCATCAATGTCGTCTCGTCGATCGCCGAGATCCCCGCTCCAGTGTGGGACGCCTGTGCCAACCCGGCCCCGACGGATGCCGCACCCGGCGCCGAGCCGCCCCTCGCGGCGAGCTACGATCCCACCTCAGGCCTTACCTACAATCCGTTCGTTTCACACGCTTTTCTCTCCGCTCTCGAGGCGTCGCGCTCGGCCGTGACGCGGACCGGCTGGCAGCCCCGCCACCTCGTTCTGGAGGATGCGACCGAGACCGTGCTGGGCGTGGTTCCATGCTATCTGAAGTCGCATTCGCGCGGCGAGTACGTGTTCGACCACGGCTGGGCCGACGCCTACGAGCGGGCCGGCGGCCGCTATTATCCGAAGCTGCAGGTCGCGGTGCCGTTCACGCCGGCGACCGGCCGGCGCCTTCTCGTCGCCCCCGGGCCGCAGGCCGAGGTCGCCCAGGTGGTGCTGCTCGACGGGCTGAAGACGCTGTGCGGACGCGAGGGCCACTCCTCGGTCCACGTCACCTTCATGACCGAGGCGGAGGCGAGCCTCGCCGCCGACTACGGCTGGCTCACCCGCACCGACCAGCAGTTCCACTGGGACAATCTCGGCTACGGCAGTTTCGAGGACTTTCTGAACGCGCTCGCCGCGCGCAAGCGCAAGGCGATCCGGCGCGAGCGGCGCGAGGCGGTGGAGAACGGCATCGAGATCGTGCGGCTCACCGGCGCCGCCATCGACGAGGAGGCGTGGGACGCCTTCTTCGCCTTCTACATGGACACCGGCTCGCGCAAATGGGGCCGCCCCTACCTCACCCGCGACTTCTTCTCGCGGGTCGGGGCCAGCATGGCCGACCAGATTCTTCTCGTGATGGCGAAACGGAACGGGCGCTACATCGCCGGCGCGCTCAACTTCATCGGCGGCGACACGCTGTTCGGCCGCCATTGGGGCGCCGTCGAGCACCACCCGTTCCTGCATTTCGAGCTGTGCTACTACCAGGCGATCGAGTTCGCCATCGAGCGCCGCATCCCGCGCGTCGAGGCCGGCGCACAGGGCGAGCACAAGCTCGCCCGCGGCTACCTTCCGAACACCACCTGGTCGGCCCATCACATCGCCGACCCGGCGCTGCGCCGCGCGATCGCCGACTACTTGAAGCGCGAGCGCGCCTATGTCGACGCGGCCGCCCGCGAGCTCGCCGCAGCGAGCCCGTTCCGCCGCGACGGCATCGATATCCGCCCCCCGGCCGAGGCCGAGATGGAGGCGGATTGACGGGCCCCGTCATTCCGGGGCGGCGCGCGGCGCCGTCAGAACTGGATGCCGATCTTGCGGCCCTTCTCCCAGACGACGCGGCTCGATTTCTTCACGGCGCCGTGCAGGAAGGTGAAGCGCTTGGGGATCGGCCCGTTGCCGCCGACATAGAGGCAGGCGCCGCCGGCGCTGACATCGATCACCTGACAGTCGATCGCCGGGCTCTTGGGATCGACGAAGATCTTCCCGACCCGCGGCACGAGACCGCTGGGGCGCACCCGCACGAACCTGCGCTTGTCGTTCATGGCCGCTCCGCGCCGCTGCGAGAGATGCCACGATCTTCCGCGGCCGCGATTAAAGCCGCGTTAAACTATCGCGCGCCGCGCGTGCCGCCGCCGTGCCTCGCCGCGGCTTGACGGGCGGGCGCACGGTTTGCCATCCATGCGGGGACCGATCGGTATCGTCGCGGACGGCCGCGATCGACGCGCGCCCCCCCCGACGACGGGACCGAGGCAGCGGGAACAACACAGCGGGAACAAGGCAGCGGGAATGAGGCAGCCTATGGCGAGCTACGACACCTCGAACGTGTTCGCGAAGATCCTGCGCGGGGATCTGCCCTGCCACAAGGTCTACGAGGACGACCGCGCGCTCGCGTTCCTCGATATCATGCCGCGCTGCCCCGGCCACACGCTGGTGATCCCGAAGGCGGCGGCACGCGGCATCTACGACATCGCGCCGGAAGATCTCGGCCACGTCCACCAAGTGGCGCAGAAGATCGCCAAGGCGGCAACGGCGGTGTTCAAGGCGGACGGCGTCACCATCCAGCAGTTCAACGAGCCGGCCGGCGGCCAGGTGGTGTTCCACCTGCACGTCCACGTGCTGCCGCGCCACGACGGCGTGCCGCTCAAGCCGGCCGCGACCTTCAAGGAGGAAACGGCGACGCTCGCCAATCACGCCGCCCAGCTGTCGGCCGCGCTGGCGGGGTGAAGGCGATTTCCGGAACCATCACTCCGAGGCGCGGACCGTCAGATCCGCGAGCCCGGACCGATAGGCGTCATATCGATGGCTCCGAGCCCTGACCCGTCGTCCTGAGGCGCCCGGCGAATCCGGGCCTCGAAGGATGGCGGCCGCTGTCAGGACCGTCGCCCTTCGAGGGCTGCGTTTCGCGCAGCCGCCTCAGGGTGACGGTGAGAGTCAGTGCCGGAAGCCATTCGCATCCCCCGTGAAGCTGCGCCCGTACCATCACCCCTTCAGCGCGTCGGCGAGCGCCTTGGTGTTGGCCCGCATCATGTCGACATAGGTCGGCGCCGCGCCGGACGGCTCGGACAGCGCGTCGGAGAACAGCGTGCCCCCGACCTTGGCGTCGGTCTCCTTGGCGATGCGGTCGAGCAGGCGCCGGTTGGAGATGTTCTCGACGAACAGCGCCCGTACCTTCTCCTTCTTGATCAGCTTGATCAGGTCGGCGATCTCGCGCGCCGAAGGCTCGGAATCCTCGGTCACGCCCTTGGCGGCCCGGAACGTGATGCCGTAGGCGGCGCCGTAGTAGCGGAACGCCTGGTGGGCCGTGATCACGGTGCGCATGTCCTTCGGCACCCCCTCGAACGCCGCCACGATGTCGCGCTCGAGCGCGTCGAGCTGCTTCAGATAGGCATCGGCGTTCGCCGCATAGGTCGCCTTGTTGGCGGGGTCGACGGCCGTAAGTCCGTCGCGGATGTTGCCGACATAGAGCTTCACGTTGGCGACCGACTGCCAGGCGTGCGGGTCGTCCTTGCCGTGGTCGTGATCGTGGCCGTGCCCGTGGCCGTGATCGCTGTCCTTGGGCTTGGCGATCGGCTTGAGGCCCTTCGCCGCGACGACGACCGGGCCGGTGTAGCCGGAGGCCTTGGTCATCCGCTCGACCCACCCCTCGAGACCCAGCCCGTTGATCACCACGAGCTTGGCGCCGGCGAGCTTCTTCGAATCGGCCGGCGAGGGCTGGAAGGCGTGCATGTCGGCGTTCGGGCCGACCAGGAGATCGACCGCGACCAGCGGGCCGCCGACCTGCTTCACCAGGTCGCCGAGGATCGAGAAGCTCGCCACCACTCTTACGGGCACGGCAGCAGCAGGGACGTCCGCCGGCGTGCCGGCCTCGCCCGCCGCCTGGGCGAGCCCCGCCGTCGGCGCCGCGAGTGCGGCCACAAGCGCGAGGCCGGCGGTCGTCGCCGCCAGGGTGCCGAGCAGGGTCCGCCGCGTGAAGGTCACCGGGAGCCGGGGCATCGGAGTCTCCTGTAATGCCAATGTAATAACATAACATTCAGGAGATGGTTTTGAGCCTGAACCGCGCCGCTGTCAACCGCCCCGCGTGCGCGGCGGACGAGCCGTCGTCCCTCACAGCCGACGGTTCGCCGACGGAGCATTGCGTCGGCCCGGTTCGCGTCGGCTCGGTTCTCGGGGGCGTCGACGGTGCGTCGGCGTCAGTGCGTCCAGAGACCGCGGCGCGAATAGGCGAAATTGTCGGCGTAGGCGATGGTGCGGCGGCTCGGTGCCTTCGGCTCGAGCACCTGGTAGGCGACGCCGTGCTGCTCGCAGAAGGCGATCGCCTCCTCCTTCGTCTCGAACCGCATGCGGACCTGCTGGCGGGTGTCGCCCGAGCTGGTCCAGCCCATCAACGGCTCGACCCGCCGCGGCTCGTCGGGCTCGTAGTCGAGCACCCAGTGCTTGGTCTTGGCGGTGCCGGACTGCATCGCGTTCCGGGCGGGCTTGTAGATGCGTGCGATCATGAAGGCCTCGGCGACGATCCCGCGTCAGTGTCCGTCGTTCCGCGACCCCGCCGGCGGCACCGACGCGGCCCCGGAGGGACCGCAAAAGTCCTACGCGACCCGCGAAGAAACGCAAGCCGGTCGGGCGACGCGGACGGCGGACGGCGGACGGCGAGCAGGTCTCGGCGATGGCCGGCGCCGTTTGAAGCCCCGGGCGCCTCGGCTCCCCGCCGTCGGCTCCCGTCGTCCAGGGAAATGGTCGGGGCAGCAGGATTCGAACCTGCGACCTGGAGTACCCAAAACTCCCGCGCTACCAGGCTGCGCCATACCCCGAAGCCGAGAAATCGGAAGCCGAGAAATCGATCGTGCAGTACCGGGCGGGACTTGCGGGGTCAAGCGGCGCCGGGACGTCCCGGAACGGCAGGTGGTCGTTGCGCCCCCGCCCCACCGATCCTTCACGCGCTCAAGCGCTCTCCTGGAGCTGCAGCCGCAGAGCGAGGGCGTGACGGATATGGCGTCGGGCGAGCTGCTCGGCCCGTTTCGCGTTCCGATCGCGGATCGCCCGGATGATCTCGACATGCTCGCGGCGGGCGAGCTCGGTCGAGCCCGGCAACACGAAGGTCGAGTGCCGCAGCAGGCCGAGCGAATCGACGATGCTGTTCAACGACTGCAGCAGGTAGCGGTTGTGGGCCGCCGCATAGATCGTCTGGTGCAGCTCCGCGTTGATCAGGACCAGACGATCGGGGTCGCCGGCGGCGCCGAGCTCGTTGCCCGCGATCGAGAACATCAGCTTGATCTCGGCGTCCGACGCGTGCTGGGCGGCGAGCCCCGCGGCCGTTCCCTCGAGCACCTCGCGGACCGCGTAGAGCTCGACGAGCTGCTGGCGATCGAGCGCGGCGATCATCAGCCCGTTCCACGGCCCGCTGGTCAGCAGCCCTTCCGAAACGATGCGGTGGAACGCTTCGCGCACCGGCGTGCGGCTGATGTCGAGCCAGCGCGCCACGTCGGCTTCGCGAAGGTGCCGGCCGGGGCGGAAATGGCCGCTGCGGATCGCCTCGCGCAGCACCCGGTAGGCGAAATCGCCGAGCCCCTCGCCCGGCCGCTGCCGTGGCGCCGGCATCGGAAAGCCGGCCTCCGTGTCGTCTCCCTCGGCGGCCGGATCCGAGTCGGCGCGACGGCGCGGGGCACGCCGTTTGTCGCTGCGCAGCCTGGTCGCCGCTCGGGCCATGCTCGATCCGTCCGTCTCGGGAACCGCTCGTCCGGGGATCCGCTCGAAACGGAATCCACTCGAATCGGGTGCCGTTCGCTTCGAGCGTCGTTCGTTTCGGGTGTCGTTGGTATCGGGTGTCGGTTGATATCGGGTGTCGTTGGTATCGGGTGTCGGTTGATATCGGGTGTCGGTTGATATCGGGTGTCGGTTGATATCGAGTGTCGTTGGTATCGGGGTTCGCCCGCCACGCCCCTCCGGTCCCGACCGGGAGGGCCGGCGACTCAGGTCTTGGTCGCCCAGGGAACCATCAGGCGCTCGACGAACTCCACCGCATAATACAGCACGATGCTCATCAGCGTAAGCACCACCAGGGCCGCGAAGGCCAGCGGGGTGCGCGACTGCGAGGACGAGACGAGAATCAGGTAGCCGAGCCCCGATTCGGAGCCGACGAACTCGCCGATGACGGCGCCGATCACGGCGAACGTGATGGCGATCTTCAGGCCGACGAAGATGTGCGGCAGGGCGGTCGGGAACCGTGCCTTGACGAAGGTCTGGACGGGCGTCGCCGACAGCGAGCGGATCAGATCCATCAAGGCCGGCGGCACGGCGGTCAGGCCCGTCGCCGTCGCCACGACGATCGGGAAGAAGCAGACCAGGAAGACGACGATGATCTTCGGCATCGCGCCGAAGCCGATCCACAGCGCGAGCAAGGGCGCGATGGCGACCTTCGGCACCGACTGCAGCGCGAGCAGGATCGGATAGATGGTCTTCTGCAGCACCGGCGAGGAGACGACCGCGACGGCGAGCGGCACGCCGACCACGATCGACAGCGCGAAGCCCGCCAAGGTCTCGTAGAGGGTGACGAGCGAATGCGCCGCGAGCTCGCGCCACCAATCGACGAAAGCCTCGCCGATCACCAGCGGCGACGGCAGGAGCCAGGCCGGGATCTTCGCTTCCCGCACCGCGACCTCCCAGATCGCCAACAGGATCGCGAAGGTCGCGAGCGGCAGCAGCACGTCGCGCAGCGACACGCGCTCTGGATCGACCCAAGATTCGGTCCCGTTCTCGGTGTCGTCGTCGGTGTCGGTGGTCGCGGCGGTCATGCGGACCTCCTCAGGCGCGGCGGATCAGGGCGCGGATCTCGTCGGAATGCGCCTTGAACGCCGGGGTGAACTGCAGGTCCAGGGTGCGGGGCCGCGGCAGGTCGATCTCGATCACCTTCTCGATGCGGCCCGGCCGCGGCGACATCGCCACGACCCGGTCGGCGAGCAGGATCGCCTCGGGGATGTTGTGGGTGACGAACACCACGGTCTTGCGGTGGCGCTCCCAGATGCGCAGCAACTCGAAGCCGAGATCCTCGCGCGTCATCGCGTCGAGCGCCGCGAACGGCTCGTCCATCAGCAGCACCGAGGGATCGTGGACGAGGCCGCGGCAGATCGCGGCGCGCTGCTGCATGCCGCCCGACAGCTCGCCCGGCGCGCGGTTCTCGAATCCGCCGAGCCCGACCAGCGCGAGGAGCTCGACGGCCCGCGCCCGCGCGGCGGTCATGTCGAGGCCGATGATCTCTGCCGGCAACAGCACGTTGTCGAGCACGCTGCGCCACGGCATCAGCACCGGTTGCTGAAACACGATTCCGATGTCGCGCGACGGCCTGTCGAGCAGGGTTCCGCCGAGCAGGATCTTTCCGCGCGACGGCTTGATCAGGGCCGTGATCAGCTTGAGCAGGGTCGACTTGCCGCAGCCCGAGGGTCCGACGAGCGCGATGAACTCGTTCTCACGGATGTCGAGATCGACCTTCTGGAGCGCCGTGGTGCGGCCGTTGCGGGTCGCATAGGTCTTGTAGACGTCGAAGATCTGGATCTTGGTCATGGCGCCCGTCGCCGTCTCGGGAGTGGCGGCCGGCGGCCCGCCCGCAGGCGGAACGGCCGCGGACGGAACGGCCGGCCTGCGGCGATCGTCACCGCAGGCCGCGGGATCGGCGAGACCGAGGCTCATCGCCGCGTCACTTGCCGACCATGTCGGTCACCGCGATGTCCTGCACGGTCACGGGCGACTTGAGCTTGAAGGCGTCCGAGACGATGTCGATCGTCTTCTGGACGCGCGCCGGGTTGACGGCACCGAGGGGCTCGCCGGGCACCTGGGCGAGCGCCGCCACGGCGGCCGTCTCGGCGGTGGCGACGTCGACGTCGACCTGGCGGTGATACTTGTTCATGATCGCGCCGGCCGCGGCCGGATCGGCGATCGCGTCCTTCAGGCCGCGCATCGTGGCGGCGACGAAGCGCTTGACCAGATCCGGATTGGTCCTGATCGTCTCGTCCGTCGCGATGATGCCGTTCGAGTAGTAGTCGAGGCCGACGTCTCCGTAGGCGAGGCGCACCAGCTCCTTGCCGCCGGCCGCCTTCTTGAGCAGCGCCTCGCCGACCGTGAACTGGCCGATGCCCTCGGCGCGGCCGAGATTGAGCATCCCGGGCAACGCGTCGCTCGCCGCGACGATCCAGCTCACCTTGGCGGGATCGATCCCGGCGGCTTTGGCGTAGGCGTCGAACATCTTCGGCATGGCGCTGAACGCCGTGTCGGCGACCCGCTTGCCCTCCAGATCCTTCGGCTTGGCGATGCCGGACTCCTTCAGCACGTAGATGGCGTGCGGCGGCTTGGCGTAGACCATGGCCACCAACTTGACCGGGATCTGATCGTTGCCGCGCCCGAGAATGACGGCGGCCGCGTCGGCGAAGCCGAGCTGTGCGGTCTTCGCGGCCACCTGCTTGACGGCGTCGGCGGAGCCCTGCCCGCGCACGATCTCCACGTCGAGCCCGGCGTCCTTGTAGTAGCCCTTGTCGAGCGCGACGAAGTAGTAGGCGTGACGGCCGTTGAAGCCGAAGTCGGTCACGAACGTCACCTTGTCGGCAGCCTCGGCGGCACCGCCGGCGAGGGCCACGGCGGCGACCACGGTCGCGACCGCGCCGAGCGCGGCCCGGCGGGTCCAGGATGCGATCGCGGTCCGCGTCGAAGCCGATGTCTCGATCTGCATCCACGTCTGCTCGTTCTGCATCTGTCGCCTTCCTTGGGCTCGATGATGACAGGGAAGCCGTCCGCGCGGCGCGTTGATTTCCGGTATAAGTCGGTATACAAAATCAGACCCATCGACGGCAAGCACCCGGCCCGCTTCAAATATGCGCAGGGCTGCCGAAATTTCAGACACGGCGGCGCCGCCCGGCGGCGGCGCGCCGCAGGACAGAGACGGACATGATCCCGCAGACCATGAAGGCCGCGATCTACGAGCAGTACGGCGATCCCGACGTGCTGCGTTACGCCGACTTTCCGGTGCCGACGCTCGCCCGCGGCGAGGCTCTGGTGAAGGTCCACGCGGTGGCCCTCAACGGCTACGACCTGATGGCGCGGGCCGGCCGCTACAAGCCCAACAAGGGGCGCTTCCCGCACATCCTCGGCGGCGACTTCGGCGGCGAGCTCGTCGCCCTCGACGCCGAGGCGAAGACCGACCTGCCGCTCGGCACCCGGGTGACCAGCTGGTGGGTGCTGCCCTGCGGCTACTGCGACCAGTGCACCAGCGGTCATCCGAACCGCTGTTCGCGCGACTATCGATACCTCGGCGCGCACGCGCACGGCGCCTATGCCCAGTATGTCAAGCTGCCCGCCCATCACCTGATCCCGCTGCCGCCGAACGTGACGTTCGAGGATGCAGCCGCCTTCCCCAACGCCTTCGGCACCGCCTGGCACATGGTGGTGAAGCGCGCGAACGTGCGGCCGGGCGAGACCGTGCTGGTGAACTCCGCCTCCTCGGGCGTCAGCATGGCGGCCATCCAGATCTGCAAGCTGATCGGCGCCCGCGTGATCACCACGTCGAGCAGCGACTGGAAGCTCGACCGCGCCAAGGCGCTCGGGGCCGACGACCTCGTCAACTACAACACGGTCGATTTCGTCGACGAGGTGCTCAGGCTGACGAACAAGCGCGGCGTCGACTGCGTGGTCGAGCACGTCGGTGGCGACTTCCTGGGGAAGTCGCTGCGCTGCCTCACCCGCGGGGGTCGCGTCGTCACGGCCGGCGGCACCAAGTCCTACGACTGCACTGTGCAGGTCAATTTCATTTTCCACAAGGAGCTGTCGATCATCGGTTCGAACAGCGCAACCAAGCACGATCTCGAAGCGATGATGCCGATGCTCGACGACGGGCGACTGAAGACCGTGATCGACCGCATCTTCCCGCTGTCGCAGGCGGCCGAGGCGCACCGCTATCTCGAGGCGGCCAAGCAGTTCGGCAAGGTGCTCCTGAAGGTCGAGCACTGAGCCGGCGCACCGCCCGAGGAGACCGAACCGTCATGCGCGACATCCGTCCGCTCGTCGCCCCGCGCTCGATCGCCGTGATCGGCGCCTCGACCAACGCCCAGAAGTCCGGCGGCGTCCTGTTCCACAACCTGGTGCGCGGCGGCTTCGCCGGCCCGCTCTACCCGATCAACCCAAACGCCGCCGAGGTGATGGGTCGCAAGGCCTATGCGAGCCTCGCCGACGTGCCCGAGCACGTCGATCTCGTCTACATCGTGCTGCCGCGCGACCATGTCGAGACCGCCGTGACGCAGTGCATCGCGGCGGGCGCCCGCGCCGCCTCGATCATCACGGCCGGCTTCGCCGAGGCGAGCGAGGCGGGCCGCGTCGACCAGGAGCGCATCCGGGCGATGGCGCGCGGCGCCGGCCTGCTGCTCGGCGGGCCGAACACCATCGGCATGGTCAATGCCGAATGCGGCATGATGGGGAGCTTCGTGAACTTCCCGCGTTGGGAGACGGGCGGCGTCTCGCTGTTCACCCAGACCGGCATCTTCACCGGTGCCCTGATGCTCGGCGTGATGAGCGCCGAGACGCAGCGCCTGCCGGTCGGCAAGAGCATCGACGTCGGCAACAAGATCGACGTCGACGAGCTCGACTTCCTCGACTTCGTCGCCGACGATCCGGGCACGTCCGTGATCGGCTTCTACATCGAGACGATCCTTCGCCCGGCTGCCTTCCTGGCGCGCGCGAAGCAGATCCGAGGGAGCAAGCCGATCGTGATGCTCAAGCCGGGCCGCACCGCCGACGGCGCCCGCGCCTCGCTCGCGCACACCGGCTCGCGCGAGAGCCTGACGGACAGCGAGCGCGACGCGCTCGACGCCGCGATCGCGGAGGCCGGCATCATCCGGGTCGCCGACGAGCACGAGTTCGTCGACACGCTGCGCACCCTCGCCTATGCACCGCGACCGAAGGGCCGGCGCGTCGCGGTGGCGACCACCAGCGGGGCGCTCGGGGTGATGACGACCGACCTCGTCGTCGAGGCCGGGCTGACACTGTCGACCTTCGCGCCCGCGACGGTCGCGCGCATGCGCACCATCCTGCCCGACTGGCTGCCGCCCGAGAATCCGTTCGATTTCTGGATCGGCATCGACGTGAAGGGCCCGCGCGAGGCGCACGAGGTCGGGCTCGACGCCGTGATGGCGGATCCGAACACCGACATGGTACTCGCCACGCTGCTCGCCCCGGGCAATGCCGACTTCCCGGAGTTCGGCGCGCTGATCCGGCGGCTGCGCAAGGAGCACGACAAGCCGATCGTGCTGGCGATCTACGGCGGTGCGGCGCGGGAGCGGTGGATCCGCGACATCGAGGGCGCCGGTGTGCCGGTGCTGCGCACCTCGCGCGAGGCCGCCCGCGCGCTCGCCCTCCTCGCCGCGGCCGCGGCGGTCTGACCGCAGCGGCGGTCCGACCTTCGCGGTCAGACCGCCGCCGGCGCCCGCTGTCGGGCGAGCAACGCGAGCGCCGTGCGGGCATAGACCTTGGCGCAGTCGACGACGTCCTGCTCGAAGGCGAAGTCGTCGACGCCGGCCGAGAGCGTCGGCTGCGGGCCGTAGCAGATCGCCGGCACGCCGAGCGCTCGCCAGCGCCGCGCGTCGCTGCCCGGCAGCCGCACGACGAAGCGCGGCGCCCTTCCCCGCACGGCGGTCGCGGCCGCCACGGCGGCGAGCGTGAGCGGATCGTCGAGCGCCGTCCAGTTGGCGTCCCACGCCTTGACGGCCGTGACCGTGACGTCGGGATCGCCCTCGGCCGCCTCGCGCACCCGCGCCTCGATCTCGTGCGCCGTGACGCCCGGCGGCAGCCGCACGTCGATCTCGGCCCGCGCCGTGGTGGCGATCAGGCTGCGCACGCCACCGGCCGCGACCGTGCCGGCGCTGAGCGAGACGCGCAGGCCGGCATTGTCCGGGCCGCCCGTGACGGCGCCGATCTCCGGCGGAACGGTGGCGTAGAGGCTGTTGATCGGATCGATGCGCGACAGCAGCGCCGCGAGCTTCGCCACCGCGGTCCGCCCGGTGAGGGCTCGCGACGAGTGGCCGCCGTCGCCCCGCACCACGACATCGAGCCACAACAGGCCCTTCTCGGCGACCGCGAGCTCCATCCAGCCCGGCCCCTCGCCGCTGATCAGATAGTCACCGTGCACGTCGGGCCGGGCGGCGAGCAGATGGACGGCGCCGCGCTCGCCGAACATCACCTCGTCGCACACCGCCGTCATGGTGAGGCGGCCGCGGAACCGGTCGCGATGCCGCGCCAGCACCGTGGTGGCGAGACACATGGCCGCCAGCGCGCCCTTCATGTTGCCCATGCCGAGCCCGTAGAGACGGCCGTCGCGGCGCGTCTGCGTCAGGATCGGCACGGTCCAGCGCGTCTCGTCGCCGGCCTGCATGGTGTCCATATGGGCGTTGAACACCACCTGCGGCCCGGTCCCGGCACCATCGACATGCGCCACGATGTTGGGCGCGTCGGGATCGCAGAAGGCGCGCTCGCTCGCCACGCCGCCGGCGTCGAGAACGCGTTCGACGATCGGCGCGACACCGGCCGTGTGGCCGGGCGGGCTCATGCTGGGCGCCGCGACGAGCGCCGCGCACAGGTCGACGAGCGTTTCGCGCGCGGCGTCGATCTCGGCATCGACGATGGTCGGAAGATCGGTCACGAACAATGGTCCTCAGTAGCCCAGCGCCAGCCCGTCGCGGCGCGGATCGGCGCCGCCGCGCAGCACGCCCGCGGCGCGATCGATCCAGATCGCCTGCGCGGTGCCGAGCGGATTTTCCGGTCGCGTCACGGTGTGCCCGAGCGCGCGAAGCGCCTCGGCCACGTGTTCCGGCACCGTGCTCTCGATCTCGAACGTGTCACCGCGCGCGAACATCCGCGGCAGGTCGATCGCCTGCTGCACCGGGAGGCCGTGATCCAGGATGTTGGAGAGCACCTGCACCTGCCCGAACGGCTGGAACTGCGCGCCGGTGACGCCGAACGGCATCACGGCCTCGCCGTCCTTCGACAGCATCGCCGGGATGATGGTGTGCAGCGGCCGCTTGCCGGGCGCCAGCGCGTTCGGATGTCCTTCCTCCAGCACGAAGCCGCAGGCCCGGTTGTGCAGCACGACGCCGGTCTCCGGGCAGACGATGCCGCTGCCGAAATCCTCGTAGATCGAGTTGATCAGCGCGACGGCGTTGCGGTCGCGGTCGACCGCGGCGATGAACACGGTATCGCGATGCACGGGCCCGACCGGCGGCAGCGGATCGACGATGCGACCGGTCGGCGACACGCGCGCGCGCAGCGTCGCCGCATGCGCCTCGGACAGCAACCGCGCGACCGGCACGGCGCCGCTGCGCGGATCGCCGACGATCGCGTCGCGCTCGGCATAGGCCTGACGGCCGATCTCGGCGAGGAGATGATAACGCGCCGTGCTCACCGGATCGAAGCGCGCGAGGTCGAAGCCGTCGAGCACATTCAGCATCATCAGCGGCACCACGCCCTGGCCATTGGGCGGACACTCCCACACGTCGTAGCCGCGGTAGCGGACCGAGATCGGCGTCACCGGCTCGGGCGCGTAACCGGCGAAGTCGTCCGCGGTGTGGACGCCGCCGAGCGCCCGCAGGGTGCGCACCAGCGCGGCCGCGACCGGACCGCGATAGAACGCCTCGGCGCCGTCGCGCGCGATGGCCCGCAAGGTCGCGGCGAGCAGCGGCTGGCGATGAATCGTGCCGGGCCGCGGCGGCGCCCCGTCGACGAGAAAGATCGCGGCGGCGGCCGGGTTGCGGCGGAGCTTCGCGACCTGCCGGCCCCAGTCACGGGCGAGCCGCTCGGGCACCGGACAGCCCGCCTCGGCGACCGCGATCGCCGGCGCGAGCAGGCGGGCGAGATCGAAGCGGCCGTGCTCCCGCACCAGGCGCTCCCAGGCGCCGATCGCCCCCGGGATCGTGACGGCGTGCGGGCTCTCCACCGGGATCTCGCGAAGGCCTTTTGCGAGCAGTGAATCGCGTGTCGCGCCGGCCGGCGCGGAGCCAGACCCGTTGAGGCCGACCGGCGCCGCGTCCCCGGCCCGCATCAGGAGCACGAAGCAGTCGCCGCCGATGCCCGTCTGGGTCGGCTCGACGACGGCCTGCATGGCGGCCGCGCACACCGCGGCGTCGACCGCATTGCCGCCGGCGCGCAGCACGTCGAGCCCGGCGAGCGTCGCGGCCGGGTGCGAGGTCGCGACCATGCCGTCGGCGCCGAGCGCCTCGGAGCGGCCGGGCCGCTCGAAATCGCGAAACCGATGATCCATGGGCGCCGGTCTCACAGCACGGCGAGGCTGGCGTTGCGCAGATCCGTCACCAGCATCGACGACGGCGCGTGCGTGATGCAGAACGGCGGCTTCGCATTGGCGACGGCGAGCTGCGGGGTGAGACCGCACGCCCAGAACAGCGGCAGCTCGCCGGGCTCGACGGTGCCGTCGCCGACGCCACGATACCTCACCGCAAGATCGACGCCGATGGCGGCCGGATCGCCGATATGCACGGGCGCGCCGTGCACGTTCGGAAAGCGCGACGTCACCTGGATGGCCCGGATGGCATCCGCCGGCTTGAACGGCCGCATCGTCACGGCGAGCTTGCCGTGGAAGCGCCCGGCCGGCCTGGTGTCGATGTTCGTCACGTAGACCCCGGCGACCGAGCCGCGCTCCAGGAAACGCAAAGGCAGCCCCGCGTCGACGAGCGCCTCCTCGAAGGAGAACGAGCAGCCGAGCGCGAAGACGACGAGGTCGTCACGCCAATGGTCGGTGATGTCGGTGACCTCCTCGACGAAGGCCCCGTCGCGGAAGACGTGATAGCGCGGCACGTCGGTGCGGATGTCGAGATCGGCGGCGAGCGTCGGCAGGCGCGGATCGCCGGGATCGGAGCGGGCGATCAGCGGGCACGGCGCCGGATTACGTTGGCAGAACAGGAGGAAATCCTCGGCCCAATCCTTCGGCAACATGCACAGATTGGCCTGGACGTGGCCGGGCGCGAGGCCGGCCGTGTAGCCCGTGTAGTCGCCGGCGCGGCAGGCGTGGCGCACCGCGCGGGGGTCGCGGCGATCCCAACGGTACTCGGTCGTCTTCGGCAACGTGATCGTCGTCATGGTCCTGGCCGTTCCGTGTCGCGACCGTCGCGCCGCGCCTTCGTGCGAAATTTGTATACCAAATTATCCCGCGGCGTGGAAAGAGCGCTGTGCCGGCCACGCCCGACGGGTTGAAGCCCCGCCCACGGAGCAACCGGCAGCGGGTGGAGGCTGCCTGCCGCAGATCGAAGGTATCCCGTTCGGAAACCGTTAACCGTCTCGCGCCACCTTGCGGGTCAGGTCCGGTCCCCGAGGATGCCCGACGAGTGCAGACCATGGACGAGCAGAATTCGAAGTTTCACGAGGCCGACGTCGAGTTGCGGGAGCTGATCGACGATCTCAACAAGGTCGTGGGGCGGGTCCAGGTGGCGATCGCGAAAGTGACTCGCAAACCGACCGACGACGACGCCACGGCCGGCCCCGCGGAGACCTCGGCGGCGGCCTAGACGTTCGGTCGCGGGCGGCCTCCCCGGGGCTGCCCCTCGGACCCGAGCCGCGCCCGTCCTCACTCCCACACGGCGACGAAGTCGACGAGGTCGTCGCCGAGGAGGTTGACGTGGTCGCGCATCAGCACGTCGGCGCGGTCGGCGTCGTGGGCCCGGATGGCGGCCAGCACGGCCTCGTGCTCGACCAGCGTCTTGTCGAAGCGGTGCGGCTTGTAGGTGACGCGGCGGCGGAACGGTGCGACGCGGTTGCGCAGCTGGCGCACCTGCTCGGCCAGGAAGCCGTTGCGGGCGGCGTCGTAGATCAGCTCGTGGAACTCCTGGTTCACGGCGTAGAAGCGCTCGACGTCGCTCTCGTGGCCGGCCGCCGTCAGGCGCGCGTGGATCGCCTCGAGGTCGCGCAGCCGCGCCGGCGCGATGCGGCGCGCCGCGAGCCGCGCGCACAGCCCCTCCAGCTCGGCCATCACCTGGAACATCTCGAGCAGCGTCGCGATGCTGATCTTGCGCACGACGACGCCCTGGCGGCTCTTCTGTTCGACCAGCCCGTCGGCGCCGAGCAGCCGGAACGCCTCGCGCACCGGCGTGCGCGAGACGCCGTAGCGCTGGGCGATATCGTTCTCCTCCAGCCGGTCGCCGGGCGCGAGCGTGCCCTTGACGATCGCCTCCTCGAGCTCGCGGCGCAGGATCTCTGTCAGCGTCCGTCCGGCGGCGCGCAGCACCGGGCCGGGCCGCACGAGCGCGCCGCGGCCCGCCGTCACGGTGCGCCCTCCGCCGCGGCGAACCCGCTGGCGTCAGGATGGCGCTCGTCGCTGGGGAAGAGGCGCGCGGTGTCCGCCATCAGCGCACCGAGCGTCGTCCTCTGGCGGCCGTCGGCGTCGAAATTGTCGGGCGCGAGCCACGCCTCGAAGGCCGCCTTGCGGGCCGGCCACTCGGAGGCGAGTATCGAGAACCAGGCGGTGTCGCGCGCCCTGCCTTTCTGGATCATGTGGCGTGGAAAAACGCCCTCGAACGTGAAGCCGAAGCGCAGCGCGGCGCGCCGCGACGGCGCGTTGAGCGTATTGCACTTCCATTCGAAGCGCATATAGCCCAGCGTTTCGAACACCAGCCGGGCGACCAGATAGATCGCCTCGGTGCCGCCGGGCTTTCGCGACAGCGCCGCCGTGTAGAGGATGTTGCCGACCTCGATCACCTTGTGGGCCGGCTTGATGCGCATGAGGGCGAGATGGCCGACGGCGCGCCCCGTGGCGTTGTCGACGATGGCGAGCGTCACCGGCTCGTCGCGGCCGGCGACGCTGTCGAGATACGCATCGAACGCGGCCCGTTCCGGGAACGGTCCGGCATTCAGATAGAGCCACAGCGCCTCGCGGTCCGGCCCCTGCGAGGCGGCGAACACGTCGTCGCCGTGCACCGCCGGATCGAGCGGCACCAACGTGACGAAGCGGCCGGCGAGCCGCGGCCGGCCGGGATGCCGGGCCGCCACGCCGTCGTCGAGCGGACCGACGGGCAGGCCGGCGGCGGGATGGATCACCGGACGCATCGCATCACTCCGGGACTCGCTCGGCGCATCTGATCACTCCGCCACCGACAGCCCGAATGCCGTCTCGGCGAGCACGCGGGCGCCGGCGGCGATGTCGTCTCGCGTCGCGCTCTCGGCCTCGTGGTGGCTCAGGCCGTCCTTGCACGGGATGAAGATCATTCCGGTCGGACCATGATAATGCAGATAGCGCGCGTCATGCCCCGCGCCGGAGGGAATGTCCATCCAGGCGATCCCGAGGTTTTCGGCCGCCGCCCGGATGCAGTCGCGGATCGCCGCGGGGAACGTGAGCGGCGGATCGTGCAGCAGCTCGCGCACCGCGACGGCGCAGCGCCCGGCCGCGGCCTCGCACAGGCCCGGGATGCGGTCGCCGAGATCACGGAGCGTCGCAGTGTCGGGGTGGCGCAGATCGATCGAGAAGACGACGCGGGCCGGCACCACGGAAGGTGCATTCGGCGTCACCTCGAAGCGGCCGATGGTGAAGCGCACCACGTCGGCCGCGTCCCACATCGCGTCTTGCAAGGCCTGCACCATGGCGACGGCGGAGACCAGGGCATCGCGCCGCGCGCTGCGCGGCGACGTGCCAGCGTGGTTCTCCTCGCCCGTCACGGTGACCCGGAAGGTGCGCTTGCCCTGGATGCCAGTGACGACGCCGATGGTGCGCTTCTCCGCCTCCAGGATCGGCCCCTGCTCGATATGCGCCTCGACGAAGGCGGCGACCGGCGTGCCGAGCGGGCGGCGCGGGAGCTGCGACTCGGCCGCCAGCACGGCGGCGAGCGCATCGGTCACGCTGACACCGGCGGCGTCGCGCACCGCGAGGACGTCGGCGAGCTTTCGGGCGCCCGTGAAGGCGGCCGAGCCCATCATGCCGGGGGCGAAGCGCGAGCCCTCTTCGTTCATCCAGGCGACGACGTCGATCGGCCGGCGCGGCCGTGCGCCCGACGCGATGATCGCCTCCACGCTTTCGAGCGCCGCCAGCACCCCGAAGGCGCCGTCGAACTTGCCGCCCGTCGGCTGGCTGTCGATATGCGAGCCGATCATCACGGGCGCGAGGTCGGGCTCGCTTCCGGCGAGCCGCAGGAAGAGATTGCCGGCGTCGTCGTTGGAGGCGACGAGCCCGATCGCCGCGCCCCAGGCGACGAGCGTGCGGCGCGCGTCGATCTCCTCGGCCGACAGCGCCTGGCGATCGACGCCGCCGTTCGCCGTCGCGCCGTGCCGTGCCAGCTCCATGTGCCGGCGCCACAGCCGCTCGGCATCGACATGCGCGGCGATCGTCCCGGGTCGCACCATCATGCTCGCTCCGCCTCGCTCGGCCCGTATCGGCCCGTCCGCGTCAGTCTGTTCGCATGACTTGCGCCGGATTGGCGCGCGGATCACGCGGCAACCATTTGCGCGCCTCGACCATGGCGAAGAACTCGGCCAGCGCCGCGTTGAACGCCGCCGGTTCCTCCAGATTGATGGTGTGGCCGGTCTTGGGGAGGATCAGCAGGCCGCAGGCCGGGATCACCCGCTTCATGTAGAGGGCCGGCTGCAGGCAATGGTCGTCCTCGTCGCCCGAGATCACGAGGCTCGGCACCGGCATGACGCGCAGCCGGTCCTCGAGGTCGTAGAGCGACGGCCGCTGCGCCTGCACGCCGCGCATCGTGTTGGCGGCGCCGGTCTCATCGTGCTGGCCGAGCCAGTCGGCGAACTCGCGCCAGCCGCGCGGATCCTTGTTCTGGAACTGCACCCGCGAAGCGCCGAGCGCGTAGATCTCGGCGAACTGCCTCGATCCCTGCTCGAGGAAATTCTTGGCGACGTTCTCGGAGACGCCCTTGAAGTAGCTCTCGTGCTGCTTCTCGGCGCCGTAACCGGCCCCGGCGATGACCAGCGAGAGCGCCTTGTCGGCGTGGTCGAGACCGAAATGCACCGTGGCGAAGCCCCCCATCGACAGGCCGACGATGTGCGCCTTGCCCATCCCGAGGCCCGTGATCACGTCGGCGATGTCGGCGGTGGCGCGCGCCTGCGAGTAGGCCTCGACGTTCACGGGCACGTCGGAGGGTGGATAGCCGCGCGCCGCGAAGGTGACGCAGCGGTAGCGGCGGGCGAAGAACCGCATCTGCGGCTCCCAGCTCCGATGGTCGCCGCCGAACTCGTGCACGAACACGATCGGCGTGCCGCTGCCCGCCTCCTCGTAATAGAGCTTCACGCCGTCGCTGGCCGTGACGTATCCCATCGTCCTCTCCTTCCGCCGTTCGAGACTCAGCTCGAAAGCGCCCCTTGGTCACTCCGCCCGAGCCCCGTCATCCTGAGGAGCTCGCGAAGCGAGCCTCGAAGGATAAACGGCCCCGGCACCCCGGCCGTCGCCCTTCGAGGCCCGGCTTCGCCGGGACACCTCAGGGTGGCGGAGCAATTCAGAGCCATCCAAGCAAGGCTCAGAACAGCGCCGGCGTCTCGTTCATGCCGCGCGCCTCCTCGACCGCCTCGGGGAGCGCGGCGCAGAATTCGTCGACCCATTCGGCCGGTACGCTGACGCTCACCTTGATGAAGCGATCGCCGAACGTCTTGGTGTGATAACCGCCGTGGCGGATCTGGATGTTGCGCTTGCCCATGGCGACGCACACGGCCTCCGGCCGCAGCCCCGCTTGGTCCACCTCGATCACGAGAAAGTTGCCGTTGGACGGGAACACCGGCAGATGCAGGCCGCATCGCTGCGCGACGCCGCGCACCCGCGCCTGGCTGTCGCGTTGCGCCGCCAGCACGGCCGGGAACCACTCGTGCTTCACCTTCAGCCCGGCGATGGCGCCGCGCTGCGCCAGGATGCTGGAGCCGAGATTGTTGGGCGGCGCCGCCGCGAGCTTTTCGGCGACATCCGGATGCGTCACCAGCGCACCCATCCGCAGCCCGGCGAAGCCGAGCCACTTCGAGAAGCTCCACGTCGTGATGGTGCGCTCGGGATAGAGCTGCGCGGCGAGATGATGCTGGAACGCGAAGTCCCGGTACGTGCAGTCGTGGATCAGATAGGCACCGACCGAGCGGGCGATGTCGACGATCGCGGCGATCTCCTCGGCCGTGCAGCAGCAGCCGATCGGATTGTTCGGATCGACGATGTAGATCACCGTCGTGCGCGACGTGACGACCCGGCGTAGGCGCTCCGGGTCGAGCCTATAGCCGTGCTCGGGGCCGTAGATCGGGATCTGGATCACGTCGGCGCCGGCCGCGCGGGCGAACGCCATCGGCCATGCCCAGGTCGGATCCGTGGTGACGAACTGGTCGCCCGGCCCGCACAGCGTGCGGCAGACGTGATAGAGCCCCTCGACGGCGCCGTCGGTGATCAGCGCCGAGAGGCCGTCGAGCCCGAGGTCGCGCGCGACGAGATCGCGCAGCTCCTCGAGACCGGCCGGCGGCGCATAGGCGTGATAGTTTTCACCCTCGATGCAGTCGATGAGCGCCTGGCGCACCGCCGGGTGCGAGGGATAGTGGTTGGTGTTCTGGCCCATCCAGCGCAGGCCGGGCGTGCTCATCAACCGGTCGAAATGCCGGTTGCGGATCTCGAAGTCCTTCATCGACGCTGCTCCGGCCGAATTGTTTCGAAGGATGCGATCGGACGCGCGCCTAGATGATCGAGCGGCGCGACGCGATGCCGCCGTCGATGGTGACGATCGTGCCGGTGATGTAGGCGGCGCGCGGCGAGGCGAGGAAGACGATCAGGTCGGCGACCTCCTCGGGCGTCGCCGGGCGCTTGCCCGGATACTTGTCGTTGAGCTCCTGCCAGCGGCTGTCGTCGCCGTACCATTCGGTGGCGCGGCGCTTCATCAGCTTGATCATGCGGTCGGTCGCGACCGGTCCGGGATTGACGCCGACCACCCGCACGCCGTGATCGAGGCTGACGCCGCCGAGCGCCCGGGTGAACGCCATCAGCGAGGCGTTGCCGGAGGCGCCGGCGATGTAGTTGGCGTCCCAGTTCTCGCCCGAGTTGCCGATGTCGTTGACGATGACGCCGGCGCCGCGCGCCGTCATGCGTGGATAGATCAGGCGGGTGAGGTCGATGTAGCCGTAGACCTTGAGGTTCCAGCCGCGCCGCCACGCGGCCGCGTCGACCGCGAGGAGATCGCCGGAGGGGATGTCGCCGGCGTTGTTGACCAGGATGTCGACGTCGCCGCACGCCGCCGCGAGTTCTTCGATCGCCGCCGTGTCGGAAAGGTCCGCCGGATGGATCGCGACCTCGACGCCGTACTCCTTCACGATACGGTCGCGGTTGGCCTCGAGCTGCTCGGCCGAGCGAGCCGACAGATGCAGCGAGCATCCCTCCGCCGCGAAGGCGAGCGCCGACGACAGCCCGATCCCCTTCGACGCGCCCGTGATCAGGACGCTCTTCCCCTTCAGGTGCAAGTCCATTTTCTTCTCCGTTGACGTCTCCTCGGCGCCGGGCCGAGCCGCCCCGCCCGCTCCGCGATCGGCGCGGGCGAGCCTTGGGCGTCGTTTGGATGTCGTGCGATCACATGTCGTGGATCACGCGCGTCGGTCACAGGCCCTGGGTCACAGGCGTTGGGTCACAGGCCTGGGGTCACAGGCCGTCGGTCACATGGCCTCGGTGGAATAGACTCGGTTGGCGAACCACTCGCCGGCGGCGACCAGCCCGTAGAGCAGCAGGCCGGCAACGCACAGGACGACGATAGCCGCCATCGACACCTCGGTGTCGGCCCGGGCGGTCGCGAAGATGATCAGGTAGCCGAGGCCGGCCTGCGCCGTGATGAACTCGCCGATGATCACGCCGATGATGGCGAGCGTCATCGCGATCTTCATGCCGCTGAAGATGTAGGGCAGCGCCGAGGGAAACCGGACCGCGGTGAACACCTGCCACTCGGTCGCGGTGAGCGAGCGGCACAGTCGCAGCATGTTGCGGTCGACGTTCATGAAGCCGGCCGCCGTCGCGATCACGATCGGAAAGAAGGCGATGAACACCGAGAAGGCGATGCGCGACTGGCTGCCCACCCCGAGCCAGATGATGAACAGTGGCGCCAGCGCGATCTTCGGGATGAGCTGAAAGAACACCAGGTTCGGGTAGAGCGCGTCGCGCGCCAGCGTCGAGTAGGTGATGAGGATCGCCAGCGCGATGCCGAGCACCGAGGCCAGCACGAAGCCGACCGCGGATTCCAGCGTCGTCGGGATCGCGTGCATCATCAGGATGTCCCAGCGCGAGACGATGTAGCGCAGGATCGCGATCGGCGACGGCAGGATGACGGCCGGCACGTCGGCGACCGTGACGGCCACCTGCCAGATGGTCAGCACCACGAGGGCGAGTCCGAGCGGCAGGCCGACGGTGCGCAGGCTGCGGCCCGCGACGCCCGAGACTGGCACCTTCAGGCTGGTGCCGGTCTCGGTGGCGATGGTGGCGTTGGCCATGGGGGCTCTCCTCGGATCGTCTTTTTCGCGCGTCGTCGCTCGGTCGTCGCGGCGCGAGCGCCGGTCACTCGACGCGCGAGGCGGCGGCGCGGGGACCGCGCGATGCGCCGGCGTCGGCATGGGCGTCCTCGATGCTCAGGCGGAGCGTCCGGCACACCGCCGTGAACTCCGCCGTCTCCTCGATGTCGAAGCGCCGCGGACGAGCGAACGGCATCTCCATGTCGAGGATGATGGTCGAGGGGCGCCCACCCATCACCAGCACGCGGTCGGACAGAAAGGCCGCCTCGCGGATCGAGTGGGTCACGAAGATCACGGTCTTGTGGTAGGTCTCGAGGATCTCCGAGAGCGCCACGTTCATCTGGTCGCGCGTGATCGCGTCGAGCGCGCTGAACGGCTCGTCCATCAGAAGAATCTCGGGATCGTGCACCAGCGCTCGGCAGATGGCCACGCGCTGGCGCATGCCACCCGACAGCTCCGCCGGCTTCTTGGTCTCGAAGCCGGAGAGCCCGACCATGCGCAAGAGCTCGCGTGCCCGATCGATGTACGTGTCGACCGGCAGCTTGAGGATTCGCACCGGGAACAGCACGTTTTCCAGCGCGCTTTTCCACGGCAGCAGCGTCGCGTCCTGGAAGATGATGCCGATGTCGCGGCGCGGCCCCGTCACCGGCGTGCCGGCGAGCGCGATGGTGCCGGCCGTGACCGGCTCGAGGCCGGCCACCATCATCAGGAGCGTGCTCTTGCCGCAGCCGCTCGGACCGAGCAGCGAGACGAACTCGCCCTTGCGCACCGCGAGCGTGGCGGAGGCGACCGCTTGGATCGCCCCGCCCTGCCGGCCGAGATACGTCTTCTGCACCCCGTCGACCGACACCAGCGGCGGGAGCGCCGCGGGCGGCGTCATGGCGAGCACGGCGGCGCTCCTAGACAAGATAGCGCCGGTAGGGCTGCGCCGCCTTCTCGGCCGCCGCGAGCTCGGCGGCGGAGAGCTTCACCTTGCCGACGAACCTGTTGGTGAACAGCGCGTCGAGATCGGGCGCCGCCGCGCCGTCGCCGGCCGCGTATTTCACCACCAGATCCGCCATGGTCTTCACCTTGGCCGGATCGGCGAAGCCGAAGCCGTGCTCCTTCACCTCCGGCACCAGGTTGGTGATGGTGGTGAGGCCCAGCCCGATGCGGGTGTACTCCTTGCCCGAGGAGGACATCGCCACCTCGCTGTTGGCCTTGAGGAAGATGTCCACGGCCTCGTCGAAATTGGTCATCGTGAACTTGATCGCCTCGAGCGCGCCCTCGACGACGGCGGCGCAGAGCGCCGGATCGTCGGCGACGCGCTTCGGCTGGGTGATCAGCGACTGGCCGTAGAACTGCAGTCCGGCGGCGGCGAACAGCATGAAGCGCACGTCGGTTCCGATCGAGGCGAGCGACGGGACCGTGGAGGTGGCGAAGGCCGCGACCGCGTCGACCTGCTTCTCGACCAGCGAGCGCTCGCGCACCTTGCCGTCGACCTGGACGAGCTGGATCTTGGAGAAGTCGACGCCCGACTTCTCCGCGTAGAGCGGCAGGAACGGATACTCGCCCGACGACACGCTGGCGCCGAGCTTCTTGCCTTCGAGATCCTTCGGGGTCTTGATCGGCGAGCCGGCGAGTACGCCGATCCCCATCAGCGCATCGTAGTTGATCTGGCCGATGCAGGTGATCGGCAGCTTCTTGGCCGCCTGCACGATCACGGTCGGGGTCGCCGCCATGCCGAAGTCGAACGTGCCGGCGCCGACCGCCTGGGCGGCCGCCCCCGAGCCCGAGCCGCGCGCCACGCTGACGTCGAGGCCGAGCTTCTTCCAGAAGCCGCGGTCGCGCGCCACATAGGCGAACAGATTCGGCCCCTCGGGGATCCAGGAGGTGGTGAAGGACACCTTGGTGAGCCCCTGCGAGATCGCCGGGGTGGCGAGCGGCAGCACGCCGGCGGCGAGCCCGGCACTCCCCAGGGCACGCAGCATGCTGCGGCGGGACATCGAGCGCTTCACGGAGACCCCCTTTCGATCGAAGACGCGACATTTCAGCGTCTTGTCGGCTATTGTATGGAATACTTCTGCCGATGCATGCAATTTTTTCCGCCACGCTGCACGTCTGTGTCGGGTCGGACTTTCCCTCACATGGTCAAAGAGTTGGGACGCGCGTCGAAGCGCCTTGCCCGAGGATTGGGCCGCGCGGTGCGGCGATGTTGCGCAGGGTTCGGGAGACCGCGGCGGTGCGCCGTCAGGCCGGAACGGCCACCGCCTCGACCATGGCGGCGATGTCGTCGCGCAGCGTCGCGACATGCGCCCGCATCGCGCTCGATGCAGCCTCGCCGTCGGCCCGCAGGATCGCGTCGACCACGGCGCGGTGCTCACGGTTCGAGGTGTCGATCAGGCCGGGCAGCGCCGTCACCTGGCGGCGATAGGGCTCGAGCCGGTGGCGCAACGCCAGGGTCTGGCCGGCCAGATAGGTGTTGTGGGCGGCCGCGTAGATCGCCTCGTGGAGCCGGGCATTGGCCAGGTAGTAGTCGGCCGGCGTGCGGGCCGCCTCGCAGGCCTCGCGCGCGGCCAGCACGGCGGCCCGATCGGCGGCGGTGTGGCGGCGCGCGGCGAGCTCGGCGCAGGCGCCCTCCATGACCCCCATCAGCTCGAGCATCTCGACGATGTCCTTGAGGGTGAGCACCGCGACATGGGCGCCCTGGTGCGGCCTGATCTCCACGAGCCCGGCCGAGGCGAGCGCCTTGAAGGCCTCGCGCACCGGCGTGCGGGAGACGCCGAAGCGGCGCGCGATCCCCTCCTCGTCGAGACGGGTGCCGGGACGCAGCCGGCCGGCGAGGATCTCCTCCTCGAGCTTCAGCCGCAGCCGCTCCGTGCGGGTCGCCCCCGCCGGCATCGGCACCCGGAACTGACTGGTCTTCAAGGCGTCCCCTCGACGAGCCGTCGCGCGAGACGCGAGGCGCCCGCACACCGCGGCGCAGCATATGCCGGCGGGGCGGCCGCTGTCGATGCGGGCGCGACCGGACGCGCCGGGCGCCGGGTCAAAGCACCTGATACCCGCGCGGAAACTGCTGGAGCGCGCGCCAGCCCTCTTCGGTGACCAGCACGAGATGGCCGGTCTGCACGCCGGCCGTTCCGTCGCGCGTCGTCACGTTGGGCTGGACGACGAGCGCCATCCCGGCGGCGAGCGTCAGGTCCGGAATGCCGGCGGAGGGGCGGCTCGCGGTGCCGAGCACGGGCGGCAGATAGCCGCCGCCGTAGCCGTGAACCAGATCGTCGATCACCGTGAAGCCGGCCTCTTCGATCCCGCGCGACGCTTCCACGAGATCGCGCGCATGGGCACCGGGCCTCACTTGCGCCAGCACGGCGTCCATCGCGGCATCGGCGACAGCGTGGAGCTCGCGAAAGAGCGGGCTCGGTTCGACGCCGAGAAAGAAGGTGCGCAGGATCTGGCCCGTCCAGCCCCAGTAGTCGACCGACAGCTCGCAGCTCACCACGTCGCCGGTGCGCAGCACGCGACCCGACGGATACTGCCGCGGCACCGCGACGTCCGGCGCGTCCATGCCGGTCGAATGGACGTAGTGGATGAAGTCGGTGCCGCCGAGCGCCAGATAGCTCTCCTGCACGCGGGCGATCAGCGCGCGCTCGCTGATGCCGGGCCGGGCGTGCTCCGCGAACGCCGTCACGGCGAGATCGGTGAGACCGGCGGCGAGCGACAGCCATCGCACCTCCTCGTCCGACTTGATCATGCGGAGCTGCGCATAGGCGCGGTTCATGTCGACCACGCGGAAGCGCCCGGCGAGCCGCTCGGCCTCGCCCGGCGGCAGGCGGCCGATCACGCCCACCGTGGCGCGGCCCGTGATCGCGGCGTCGCTGGTCGCGCTCGCGACGCTCTCGGCGGCGCGCCCGATCGCGCTGCCCTCGCCCCACGCGACCTCGGTGTGCCAGGCGATGCGGCGCGCCAGCGGCAGATGGTTGTAGTGCTGGACGAACATGCGTCGCGGCACGCCGGGTACGATCACGGTGACGGCCTCGGCCGTGACCGGCCAGCCGGTGATCCAGCCGGTCGCGGTTCCGGCCCGCATCGCCTCGGCGACGATCAGGGCATCGAGCCCGTGCGTCGCCATCATGCCCGCGACAGCGGCCGCGCGGCGCTCCATCTCGGCCTCCGAGACGCGCGGATAGTCGACGTCAAGAAGGTCGCCGAAGCGCGACCGCAACTGCGCCTCGAAGATCGCACGCGACGGCATGGTCCCTCTCTCGTTGTTATTTTCTTGCCAGGCGGGACGCCTTTCACCTCTCCACACGAGGCGCGTGCCGCATTGCTCCCCGGTCGTTCCGGGGCGGCGCGTCAGCGCCGAGCCCGGAACCCATACGCCCTGTCTGTCGTGAGCCACGGACACCGGTGATATGGATTCCGGGCTCGCGAGCTATGCCCGCGCCCCGGAATGACACCGCACGGACACCTCACTTCCCGAAAGGCTTCTCCTTCTCCAGCCGCGCCGCGGCCTCCTTGGCGATCGAGAGATCGAACAGCCGATCGGCCGGCACCTTCTTCTCGACGAAGTCGTAATAATCGGCCCAATAGTCCTGCATCTTCATGATCGAGGCCACGTTCGGCACGCCGTCCTCGTTGGTGTAGGACCAGAACGGCGCGATCGCCTTGACGGTCTCGGGCTTCTGCAGTGCCGTGGTGCGAGCCAGGATGTCGACGATCTCGGGATGCTGGTCGGGCGCCGCGGCGGCGGCGTTGAACTCCTTCGCACCCTGCAGATAGGCCATGGCGAAGCGCACCAGCACGTCGCGCTTCTCGCGGATCAGCGCCTGCCGGGTCGCGTAGACGCCGATCGGGCCGTCGGGGTCGATCTTGTCCCCCGTGGCGATCATCGGACCCCAGCCGTTCTTCTCGGCGAAGAAGCCGAACTGATAGGCGAGATCGGTCGCGTCCACCTGGTTCTGGCCGAGCATCTTCATGAGGTCGGGCTGCGGCACGTTGAGCACCCAGGTCACGTCCTTGCGCGGATCCAGTCCGGCCTTCTGCAGCGCCAGCGAAAAGACGTACTGGTTGATGCTGCCGGTGCCGCTGACGCCGATCTTCTTGCCCTTCAGCTTGCCGAGATCGGCGGCGGTCTTGATGCCGGCCTCCGCCATCGGCTTGCTGACGTTGATGACCGTGTAGCCCCGGCCCGCCTTGTTGTTGCCGCGGTCGAGCACGACGACGAGCGGCGCGCCGCGGGCGATCGAGTTGAACAGGCTGGCGTTCGCGGTCATGAAGGTGAGGTCGAGCTCGCCCGCGATCAGCGCCGGAACGGCCTGCTGGCCGTCGATGAACATGCGCTTCTCGATCGTGATGCCGAGCTTCTTGAAGTAGCCCTTCTCGTCGGCGACCAGGAAGCCGCCGCCGGTGATGAAGGGCCCCTCCCCGATGCGCAGCACGTCGGCCGCGCGCGACGCGGTCGTCGTTCCCGCTATACCCAGCACCGCGGCGACGATCGCCAGAACTCTGCCAGACGCTTTCATGACCGTGTCCTTCTTCCGTGGGGGCTGCGGAGAATTCTTAGGCATGCGCAGGATGTCGCCTCACCGGCGCGGCGTGAACGGGCCAGGGCGAGGCCATGCGGGCCGAAAGTCCGGCGCGTTCGGCGATCGCGCGGCCGATCGCTTCGGCCTCGCGCAAGACCTCGCGATGATCGGGACAGCGCGGAAACGCGCCGTCGCGATAGACGATCTCGCCGTCGACCAGCACCACCTTGGCGTCCGAGCCCTTGCCGGCGCACACGAAAGCGGAGAGCGGTCGCAGCAGCGGCCCGACATGGGGCCGGCGCATGTCGAACACGGCGACGTCGGCACGCTTGCCGACCTCGAGCGAACCGATCTCGGCGTCGAGCCCGGCGGCGCGCGCCGCGTCGATGGTCGCCATTTCGATCGCCTGCTCGACCGAGATGCGGGTCGGATCGAGGTGCCGCTGGTGCTGGAACAGCACGCAGGCCTTGATCTGCTCGAGCATGTCGTCCGTGTAGTCGACCATCGGCCCATCGGTGCCGAGCGCCGTGACGATGCCGAGCCGCGCCGCGTTGGCGATCGGCCCGATGCCGCCGCCGCGGATCGACTCGCTGGTCGGGGTGTAGACAAGGCTCGCCCCGACATGCGCCATCTGCTCGAGGTCGAGCTCGGTGCAGTGGATGCCGTGCGCGAGGATCCAGTGCTCGTCGAGCACGCCGAGCTGCATCAGGTAGCGCACGTCGGTGCGCCCGGTGTCGCGCAGATGCTTGAGGAAGCCCTTCTCCAGCGAGAAGGTGCCGCCGGCGATGTGGCTGGAGATCTTCAGGTCGAGATCGCGAGCGAGCTGATAGCCGCGGGTGATCAGCTCCTCGGTGCTCATGCCCGAGGCCGTCCAATGGGCGTTGGCCTCGATCACCATGCCCATGCGCACGAGGCCGCCATGGGCGCCGTCCCAGCGCCGCGCCTCCTCGGCGAAGGCGGCGAGCGATTCATCGAGCGTCAGCGGATGCGCGGCGAAGCGCGGGTTGCGGCAGCGCAGCTCCTTGGCGAAGATCTGGCGGATGCCGAGCGCGGCCTGCGGCGCGACGATCGCCTCGACGATCTCGGGCGTCGTCACCGTGACGGAATGGTTGAGCGAGCAGGTCGTGCCGGTCGCCAGCATCTCCAGTCCGCACTGCCAGCTCGCCACCCGCATCGCCTGCGCATCGAGCCGCGACACCAGTGGGAAGACGAGATCGGTGATCCAGTCCTCCAGCAGCAGGCCGTCCGCGAGCCCCTTGAACAGCACGTACCAGTGATGCTGATGCAGGTTGATCAGCCCCGGCATCACCAGGCAGCCCGTCGCGTCGATCACCTCGTCGGCGCCGCGCCGCAGCTCGGGATCGACGCTCGCGCCGACCGCGGCGATACGGCCGTCCGCGACCACCACGGCACCGCCCGGATACATGTTGCGGGCGCCGTCGACCGTGACCACCAGGCCGTTCTCGATGAGGATACGTGCCATGTCGCCTCGGGCCTCGCTCAACGCTTGCCGACGGCCCAGGGGGCGACGAGACGGTCGATCGCCTGCTGGGCCTTGATGATGACGCCGCCGAACACGGCGAGGACGACCAGGGCGGCGAACACCTTCTCGGTCTCCATCACCTGGCCGTAGCGGATGAGCAGATAGCCCATGCCGCTCTGGTTCGAGCCGCCGATCATCTCGGCCGCGACCACCAGGATGATGGTGACTCCCATGCCGAGATGGAGGCCCGAGAAGATGCTCGGGATCGCCGCCGGGATCACCACGTGCATCTGGATCTGTCGCGTGCTGGCGCCGAGATCGCGCGCCGTCTTGACGAGCTCCTGGCTGGTCTGGCGGATCCCGGCGAACGTACTGATGACCACGGGGAAGAACGCCGTCACGGCGCTGATGGTGAGGATGTAGGCTTCGCCGGTGCCGAGCCAGATGATCAGGAGCGGGATCAGCGAGATCTTGGGCAGCGGATAGAGCGCCGCGATCCACGGGTCGAGGACATCGGCGGCGATCCGCGACATCCCCATCAGCACGCCGACCATCACGCCGAGCAGGCCGGCAACCACGAACCCCGCCATGATGCGCGCGAAGGTGACGGCGAGATTCCACGGCAACGTGCCGTCGGCGATCATGGCGACCAGATAGCGCGCGATGCTGGACGGCGCCGGCAGGATGATGGGGGCCACCTCGCCGGCGCGCACCGCGGCCTCCCAGACGGCGAGGAAGAGCACCACCGACAAGGTCGGAAGCACACGAATCCAAAACGGGTCGCGGCGTCGTCGTGCCGGCCGCCCGCTCCTCGCGCGTCCACTCTTCGCATGTCCGCTCGCGATGCCGCCGCGTCCCGCGAAGGCGGCGGCGGCGCGGCGGCTCCAGCCGCCGAACATGGCGCGTCCGCTCGGAATCATGCGAGGGCCTCGTCCTGCTGACGCATGGCGTTCAACACCTCCTCGCGGATCAGGTGGAGAATGCGGTCGTAGAGCGCGCCGAACGCCTTGGTGCCGACCATCTCCTGGGTGCGCGGGCGCGGCAGATCGATCACGATCACCTCCTTGACACGACCCGGGCGGGCCGTCATCACCACCACCTCGTCGCCGAGCAGGATCGCCTCGTCGATCGCGTGGGTGACGAACAGGATGGTGTTGCGCAGCCGCTCGAAGATGCGGGTCAGCTCCTCCTGCATGACGATCTTGGTCTGCGCGTCGAGCGCCGCGAAAGGCTCGTCCATCAGGAGGATCGGCCGGTCCATGATGAGGGCGCGGGCGAGCGCGACCCGCTGTCGCATGCCGCCGGAGAGCTGGCTGCACGCCTTCTCCTCGAAGTTCCGCAATCCCACCAGGGCGATCAGCTCGCGGGCGCGGGCGTAGCGCGCCTCGCGCGGCACGCCCGCCATCTCCGGCCCGAAGGCGACGTTGTCGATGACGTTGCGCCACGGAAACAGGTTCAGCGACTGCCACATCATCACCGAGCACTGGCCCGGCTTCGCCGGCGCCGCGCCCGGCGTCTTCGGATCGACGATGCGGATCGTGCCGGAGGTTGCGGTCTCGATGCCGCCGACGATCTGGGCGAGCGTGCTCTTGCCGCAACCGCTCGGACCCAGCAGGCAGGTGAGCGTGCCGGAGCGGAACCGATGCGTGATGCCGTCGAGCGCGCGCACGCCGTCGCCGCCGTCGTCCCACACCTGCACCAGATTCTCGACGAAAATGTCCATGCGCGGGGGCTCGCAGGAAGGCGCCGAGCGGAGGAGAGCGGCAGCCGCGTGCGGACACGAGACGCCGAACCGCTCGACATTGATTATCTTAACGTTGAGCTTTTCATTTGCGTGCCCGCCTCGTCAAGCTCATTATGCGTGCGCAGTGCCGCAAACGACGGCGGCGACCTTCGCGGTCGCACACCATCTTTCGACCGTCATGTTTCGAGCATCGGCACGAAACGTTCGAGCGCAGGCCAGATGACCACCGAAGTGTCCGACTCCGTCGCGAAGCTGCTCACCGAATGGCGGCGCGAGCGCCCCGACCTCGACCCGTCGCCGATCGGCGTGCAGGGCCGCGTCATGCGGCTCGCCGCGCATTTCCAGCGCCGGACCGAGGACTGGCTGGCGCCGCTCGGCCTGTCCTGGGAGGCGTTCAGCCTGATCGTGACGCTGCGGCGCTCGGGCAAGCCTTACGAATTGCGGCCGACCGACCTGCTCGCCGAGTCGCTGCTCACCTCGGGCGCCATCACCAACCGGATCGACAAGGTCGAGGCGCTCGGGCTGGTCGAGCGGCGGCCCGACCCACGCGACCGGCGCGGCGCCATCATCCGTCTCACGCCCGCCGGCAAGCGGCTCGCCGATCGCGCCATCGCCGATCACGTCGCCGGAGTCGAGGGCCTGCTCGACGCGCTGTCGGGCGCCGAGCAGCGCCAGCTCGCCGCGCTGCTGACGAAGCTCCTCGTCGCGACCGAGCGGCGCGTCGAAGGCGAGCGACACGGCCGACGACGGCCGGCCGTGGACCGGCCGGCGCGGACCGAGAGCGCCCGCCGCAAGCCGGTCGATACCACACGCGCCGATTAGGTCTGAGCCGACGCGCGAACCGACGGACGACGAGGTCGCGTCGCCGACCTCGCCACCGACCTCGCCACCGACCTCGCGAGGCCGAGCCCGAGCCGGGTCGGGATGCGCGCGGCACGCGACCGCGAGCAGCCGACCTGTTCGGGCACATGAGCCGGACAGCGCCTCAGCTCGTCTCCAGCGCGCAGGAAATCTCGTCGCGCAGCCAGTCGCGAAACGCCTTCACGGTGCGACTGGCGCGCCGTCCCTGCGGCAGCAGCAGGTAATAGCCGAGGTCGAGCGGCAGCACGTGATCGAACGGCGCGACGAGGCTGCCGAGCCGCACATGCTGGGCGACCAGCACCCGCACGCCCATCGCGACCCCGATGCCCTGCAGGGCCGCCTCGTAGGCCAGCACCGAGTTCTCGAACTTGAGCCCGCGGGTCGCGTCGATCCCGGCGACGCCGGCCGAGGCGAGCCACAGCGCCCAGTCGTTCGGCCGCGCCAGCGAGTGCAGCAGCGTGTGACGCGCCAGATTCTCGGGCGCGCTGGGGTCGGCCCAGCCGCGAGTCAGCGCCTCGGTGCAGACCGGCATCAGCTCGACGGGCGCCAGGAACTCGGCCTCGCAGCCCTCGAAGCGGCCGGTGCCGGTCCTGATCACGACCTGGTCGGCGCGCGCATCGAGGGTCGGATGCGCCGAGGCGGTGAGGCGGATCTCGATGTCGGCGAAGCGATCGTGGAACCGTTGCAGCCGCGGGATCAGCCAGCGCTGGCCGAAGGTGGTGTGGGTGTGGACGGAGAGGACGTCGCGCTGGCCCCGCATGCTCACCGCGGCGACGGCGCCGTCGATTTCGTCGAGCGCGCGATTGATGGTCGGGAACAGCCGCCGGCCGCTCTCGGTGAGCTTGATCGTGCGGTGCGAGCGCTCGAACAGCGACACCGCCAGATGATCCTCCAGTGCCCGGATCTGGCGGCTTACCGCGACCTGGGTGACCTCGAGCTCGGCGGCCGCCGCCGTGAAGCTGAGATGGCGAGCCGCGACCTCGAAGGTGCGCAGCGGATTGAGAGGAACACGACGGCCGCGCATGGCTTTGCCCAACTTTTGGTTATGGATGCTGAGCCTTTTGCTTCGTTGTGTCAACGCCGCCACCGACTAGCATCGGGTCACGGCCGCGCTGCGACTCATAACTCAGCGGGTTCCCGTCAGGGGACACCGACAAGGCCGGGACACGCGGAGGAACCATGCGCACCCTGGACGACGAAGCCCGCCCCATGCCGGTGACCGATCGGTCGGACCGGCCTTCCCTCGCGACACCACGGCCGCGGTCCACCGCGACAGTCGCCCGAACCTTGCGGGTGATGCTCGGCGCCGCGCTGCTCGGCGCGCTCGCGGTCACGCTCGCCGGCATCGCACCGGCGCGGGCGGCGTTTCCGGATCGCGTGGTGCGCATCGTCGTGCCGTTCGCGGCCGGCGGCGGCACCGATCTGATCGCCCGCCGGCTCGCCGACGAGATGGGCAAGGTCATGGGCCAGCGCGTCATCGTCGAGAACCGCCCCGGCGCCGGCACCATCCTGGGCTCCGCCGCGGTCGCGTCGAGCCCGCCCGACGGCTACACGCTGCTGATGGCGACCTTCGCACATGCCGTCAATCCGAGCCTCAACCCGAAGCTGCCCTACGACACCTTCAAGGCGTTCGCGCCGGTGGCGCTCGTCGCGCGCTCGTTCAATGTCGTCGTCGTCAATCCGGACCTGCCCTGGCGCTCGGTCGCCGATCTGGTCGCGGCGGCCAAGCGCGATCCCGGGAAGATCAATTACGGCTCGTTCGGCAACGGCACCTCGGCGCATCTCGCCGGCGAGCTGTTCAAGAACCTCGCGCAGGTCGACCTCACCCACGTGCCCTATCAGGGCGCCGCACCCGCCATCACGGATCTGATGGGCGGCCAGACCCAGGTGATGTTCACGACCGCGGCGAGCGTCGCCTCCCACATCCAGAGCGGCCGGCTGCGGCCGCTCGCGGTCACGTCGGCGGCGCGGGCGTCGCTGTATCCCGATCTGCCGACCGTCGCCGAGGCGGGCGTTCCCGGCTATGTCGCCGAGAGCTGGTACGGCCTCTACGCCCCGGCCGGCACGCCGGCCGAGATCGTCGCAGCGCTGAACCAGGCGGCACGGCGCGCCGCCGAGAGCGAGGCTTTCGCCAAGCTGAAGGACATCGAGGGCCTCACCATCGAGGCCGGCGCACCGGCCGATCTCGATCGCTACGTGAGGGCCGAGGCGGAGCGTTGGAAGCGCCTCGTCGAGGCCGCCAACATCCGCACGGAGCGCCAGTGATGACCGACACGCCCGTCCGTCAGTTCGTCGACCTCGTGGTCGAGAATGGCATCGCCACCGTGACGCTGTCACGCCCGGAGGTCCGCAACGCCATCCACGACGCCATGCGGGCGGAGCTGATCGGGGTGCTCGACCGCGTCGCCGAGGACGAGGCCGTGCGGGCCGTGGTGATCACCGGCCGGGGTGGCGCCTTCTGCGCGGGCGGCGACGTGTCGGGCATGCGCACACGGCTCGCCGAGCCGGCCGGCGAGATCGCCTTCAACGGCTGGCGCCGCCAGCGCAAGACCCATCGCAGCATCGCCAGCCTCCATCAGATGGGCAAGCCGACCGTCGCGGCCGTCGCGGGCGCCGCGGTCGGGCTCGGCTGCGATCTCGCCCTGTGCTGCGATTTCATCGTGGCCGGCGAGAGCGCCGTGTTCGCGATGAGCTTCATCCACCGCGGCCTGGTGCCGGACGGCGGCGGGCTCTACTTCCTGCCGCGGCGCGTCGGCCTGCCGCGCGCCAAGGAGCTGATCTTCTCGGGGCGCCGCGTCAAGGCCGACGAGGCGTTGCGCATCGGGCTCGCCGACCGGCTGGTGAGCGATACGGACCTGCTCGCGACCGCGCAGGCCTGGGCGGCCGAGCTCGGCGCCGGCTCGCCGGTCGCGCTCGCGCTGACCAAGTCGATCCTCGACCGCACCTTCGAGCTGCCCGAGGAGCAGGTCTTCGCGCTCGGCCGCCAGGCCCAGGCGATCTGCTACACGACGACGGCGCACCGCGAGTCGGTGGAGGCCTTCCTGTCGAAAGCCGAACGAAAGGAAGCCGATCGCAGGAGCACCGCTCGAGAGGGCACCGACCGTCAGGAGCCGTCGCGGTGACGCGCCTCGATCGTCTGTTCAGCCCGCGCAGCATCGCCGTGATCGGCGCCTCCGCGGACGCGACCAAGCTGACCGGCCGGCCGATCGCCTATCTGGAGAAGCACGGCTACGCCGGCGCCATCTATCCGGTGAACCCGCGGACCGAGACGATCGGCGGCCGCCGCTGCTACCCGGAGGTCGCCTCGCTGCCGGAGGTGCCCGATGTCGGCCTCGTGCTGCTCGGCGCCGAGCGCGCCGTCGCCGCGGTCGAGCAGCTCGCACGCGCCGGCGCGGCCGCCGCCGTGGTGCTGGCGAGCGGCTTCGGCGAGGCCGGCGAGGACGGCCGGAGGCGCCAGCAGGCGTTGCGCGAGGCGGCCGGCGGCATGCGGCTCCTCGGCCCCAACACCATCGGTCTCGTCAATGTCGACGAGCGGATCATGCTGTCGGCGAGCGGCGCCATGGAGCTCGACGGCTTCGTGCCCGGCCGCGTCGCGCTGGTGTCGCAGAGCGGCGGCATCCTGGGCGCATTGTTGTCGCGCGGTGCGGCGCGAGGTATCGGCTTCTCCAAGCTGGTCGCCACCGGCAACGAGGCCGATCTCGACGTCGCCGACATGATCGATCACTTGGCCGACGACGACGCGACCGCCGTGATCGCGCTCTACATCGAGGGGCTGCGCCACGTCGACCGGTTCCGCGCCGTCACCATGAAGGCGGCCGCGCGCGGCAAGCGCCTCGTCGTCTATAAAGTGGGACGGTCGGAGACGGGCGCCCGCTCGGCCGTGTCGCACACCGGGGCGCTCGCCGGCTCCGACCGGCTGTACGACGCGCTGTTTCGCCAGCTCGGCATCGTGCGAGCGAACGCCTTCTCGGACCTGCTCGACATCCCGGCCGCGCTCGCCACCGGCCGCCGGCTCGGCGGCGCCCGGCTCGCCGTCGTCACCACCACCGGGGGGGCCGCGACCCTGATCGCCGACAATGCCGGCCTTGCCGGCTTCGCGCTCCCGGATCCTGATCCCGCCACCGCCGAGGGCCTGACGGCGCTCGCTATTCCGGACGCGACGCTCGACCGCAATCCCGTCGACGTGACGCTCGCGGGCCTTCGCCCCGAGCTGTTCCGCCGCGTGCTGGCGCTGCTCTCGGCGAGCCCGGGCTACGACGCCATCGTCACCATCGTCGGATCGTCCGCGCTCGGCCAGCCCGACCTCGTCGCCAAGCCGCTGATCGCGGCGATCGAGAACACCGAAAAGCCGATTCTCGCCTATGTGAGCCCGGAGGCACCCCATATCGTCGCCGCGCTCAACCGCGCCGGCGTCCCGGCCTTCGCGAGCCCCGAGGGCTGCGTCGCGGCGCTCGCCGCCCTGCGGATCGCGCCGCCTGCGGCCTGTCCGGAACGCTCGGCTGCGACGCTGCGGGCGGCCGGCGAGCCGACCGTGCCTCCGGGGAGCGGCCCACTGAACGAGGCCGACAGCAAGGCGCTGTTCGCCCGCTTCGGCATTCCGGCCGTCGCCGAGATGGTCGCGGCGACGCCCGAGGACGCCGCGGCGGCAGCGCAGCGCCTCGGGGGTGAACCCGTGGTCGTCAAGATTCTGTCACGCAGCATCGCGCACAAGAGCGAGCTGGGCGGCGTCGCGGTCGGCGTCGCGCCCGCGGCGGTCGCCGACTGTTGCCGCGCCATGGCGGCGCGCGTTTCGGAATGGGCGGCAGGCGCGCTCGACGGCTTCCTGGTGCAGGAGTGCGTCACCGACGGCATCGAGATGATTCTCGGCCTGTCCCGCGATCCGCAGCTCGGCCCCGCCGTGCTGCTCGGCGTCGGCGGCGTCACGGCCGAGCTGCTGAAGGACACGACGCTGCGGCCGCTGCCGCTGGCGCCCGGCGATGCCGCGGCGATGATCGCCGAGCTGAAGCTCGCGCCACTGCTGCACGGCTATCGCGGACGGCCGGCAGCCGACACGGCCGCGCTCGTCGCCGCGATCGAGGCGTTCTCCGTGATGGTGACGTCCCTCGGCGACCGCTTGCAGGAGGCGGAGATCAACCCCCTGTTCGTCCGCCCCGCCGGACACGGCGTCGCGGCCGCCGACGGCCTGGTGGTGCTGGCGCCTTGACGGGCGACCAGCGGCTCAGCGCCCCGTGAACATCGGGTGACCGATCCGATCACCCGGCGCGATGCCGAGCTTCTTCGCCGTGCCGGCGACCACCTCGAGCACGCCGCGCACCGGGCCGCCCGACGGGATGATGCGCTCCGACATCGGCGTCGTGTTCTCGGCGATGCGATGGATGCGCCCGTCCGCCGTGATGAAGATCATGTCGAGCGGCACATAGGTGTTCTTCATCCACATCGAGACCGGCTCGTCGCGCTTGAAGTCGAACAGCATGCCGGTGCCCTCGGGCAGCTCCTTGCGGTGCATCAGCCCCTGCGCGCGCTCGGCATCCGTCGTGGCGACCTCGACCGAGAAGACGTGCACGCCGGTCTTGGTCGCGATCTCCAGCGTCTGCCGCTCGAAGGCGATGGCGCCCGAGACGCCGAGCGGCGCGCCGAGCAGGATCGCGAGGACCGCGACGGTGACGAGCCGGAGCGCGGCGGACAGGACGGTACGACGGGTCATGCGGGAACCTTGCGGACTGGCGCCATGCTGGTGCGAACGCCCTGGGACGCACGGCTTCCCGCGGGCCGTTTTGCCGGCCCGGCGCATACGCGCTCACGGGCGGCGCGTCACCCTACCCCATCGGGCGCGGATTTGAAGAGCCTCGGCGACCGAGACCGCGAGACGAGGTCCGGCCGCCGCAGGCGTCCAGTGTCATGGGCGGGAGGAGGAACGCGCCATCCGAAATCAGGGCCCAGGGCAGGCCTGTGAAGCGGCTCGATCGGAAGCGGCAGCGGCGGCGAGATCAGTGGGAAGCGAGCGCGTGGGTGCCGCCGTCGGGCCGCACCTCGGCGGCCATCAGGCCCTTCGGTCCGGGGCCGAACCGCACCAGGACGGTCTGGCCGGGCCGCAGTTCGGTGAGACCGTACCGCCGCAGCGTCTCCATGTGGACGAAGATGTCCGGCGTGCCCTCGCCGCGCGTCAGGAAGCCGAAGCCGCGCAGCCGGTTGAACCACTTCACCACGGCCCGCTCGAGCCCGCTGGTCGGCGTCACCGTGACGTGGGTGCGGGGTGGCGGCATCTGGGCCGGGTGAACGGCCGTGGTTTCGTCCATCGAGACGATGCGGAACGCCTGGAAGCCCTTCGGCCGGGCCAGCGCCTCGCACACCACACGGGCGCCCTCGTAGGCGGTCTGGAAACCGTCGCGCCGCAGGCAGGTGACGTGAAGGAGGACATCGGGCAAGCCGTTGTCCGGAACGATGAAGCCGTATCCCTTGGCGACGTCGAACCACTTGATGACGCCGCTGATCTCCACGACCGCAGCCGTCGCGTCGTCGACGAAGTCGCCGATCGCCTCGTTCACGCCGTAGCTCGCGCTAGGCCCCTTCGCACCGAATTCGTCCGTGGCCATGAGGACGTACGCCGCCGCTTTTGGCGCCTCTTCTGGAGCGCTTCAACGAATCTCTTGAAAAAAGATATCCAGGCCGCCCGGGATGGGAAACAGGAAAATGAGTTTGTCGCAATCTGTGCGCTAAATCTGTGCACGACCGTGGCAACCGTGCACGGAAGCCGAGTCAAATCAATGTGAAACGAGCGGGGCTAGCACGTCTCCTATATCCGCGTGCACGACAAGGTCAGCGATCTCGTCGAACTCGGTCGGCTCTCGGTTCAGGATCACCAGCCGTGCGCCGTTGCGCTTGGCGAGCAGCGGGAACCCGGCCGCCGGCCAGACCACCAGCGACGAGCCGATGGCGAGGAAGAGATCGCAGCGAAGCGTCAGCTCCTCGGCGCGGCGCATCTCGGCCTCCGGCATCGCCTGACCGAACGACACGGTCGCGGTCTTGATGTGGCCACCGCACGCGCAGTCCGGTGCGTGGCCGGTCGCATCGAACCGCTCCCGCACCCAGGCGATCTCGTAGCGGGCCGCGCACGACAGGCAAAGCGCGTAGGTGGTGTTGCCGTGCAACTCGACGACGTCCTGTGCGGCGACGCCGGATGCCTGATGCAGATTGTCGATGTTCTGGGTCACGACGGCGGGCGCCCTGCCGGCGCGCCACAGGCTCGCGAGGGCATGGTGCCCGCGCCCCGGCTGTGCGGCGCCGAACTGCTCCTCCAGCGCGAAACGGCGCCGCCACGCCTCGTCGCGCATGGCGCGGCGCGCGACGAAATCGCGAAAGTCGATCGGCGCGTTCTTGGTCCACACGCCGCCGGGCGAGCGGAAGTCCGGAATCCCACATTCGGTGGAAATGCCGGCGCCCGTGAAGGGCAGCACGGCACGCGCTCCCTCGATCAGCGCGAGGAGCCTGCGGCGACCTGTCTCGACGTCCGTCGTGATCATATATGCATGCTCGGGCGGCCGGGCCGAACGCGCGGTCGCCGTCTGTCGAAGAGGACTTCATGCGATATCTGCATACGATGCTCCGGGTCCGCAACCTCGACGCCGCGCTCGACTTCTGGTGCGGCAAGCTCGGCCTGGTCGAGACGCACCGGACCGAGAGCGACACGGGCCGCTTCACCTTGGTGTTCCTGGCGGCTCCCGAGGACACGGGCGACGTCGCGGCGAGCCGCGCCAAGGGCCGCCCGGCCCCGCTCCTCGAGCTGACCTACAACTGGGACGGTGACGAGGACTACGCCGAGGCCCGCTATTTCGGCCACCTCGCCTTCGAGGTCGACGACATCTACGCGACCTGCGCCCGCCTGCAGGCCGCCGGCGTCGCCATCCTGCGGCCGCCGCGCGACGGCCAGATGGCGTTCGTCCGCTCGCCCGATCGCCAGTCGGTCGAGCTCCTGCAGAAGGGCGCCGCCAAGCCGCCGCAGGAGCCGTGGAGCTCGATGCCCAACACCGGGCACTGGTAGCCGCGGCGTCGCGGCGGCGACCTTGGCCGGCCGGGCTCCTCCACGCCCGCCGGCACCGACCGTCGCGTCCTCGCAGAGGCGACCGTCGCGCCGCGACGACGACCCGCGGCGCGGACGGGAACCGTCGCGGTGCCGACAGGGAGCCGAGTCGCGCAACGGCACGGCGACCGGCGGGCGGCACGAGCGACGCGGCCGGCCGCCCCGGCGGTCGCTTCGTGGCCACTTGCCGGCCCCTTCGCGGCCCCTTCGCGGCCCCTTGCCCGCCGCTTGCCGCCCGGCCGAAACGCCACTATACGTCTCGCCGCGTCGGCGCCCGCGCCGACCCCCGCGCCCATCGTCTAGCGGTCCAGGACGTCGCCCTTTCACGGCGAAAACAGGGGTTCGATCCCCCTTGGGCGCGCCAAAATAAACCAAGCAAAACATGACCTTGGCGTGTCAGGCAGTTCGCCGAAGGCGATTTGTCTAATATCCGTCGAATATCACTACCGCGGACGGCGATGGACACTGAAGCATCGTGGTGACCATCGATCCCTCGGTGGCCCGGCCTCGTTCGCGCCTCGTAGTCCCCCCCCGCCCCCGCCCGGTCCGGGCGCCACCAGGGCGAGCGGGTCGCGGCCCCTGCGGGGCACACCTCCCCGTCGGCTTCGCCTCCCACCGCCGCCCCTGGCGCCACCAGGGCGTCGCCGGGTCGGGTTCCGGCGCCACGCCCGACCAGGGCACCACCGCCCCGACCGGGCCACGGCCTCCGACGGAGGTTACGTTCACTCGCGGGTTATTTTCACCAGTCAACTTTACCTTAGTTTACTTAACCTATTTCGACGTTGCCATAGGGGTTTTTTGAAAATACCGTTTCGGTCACCTCGTTCACCAGACCCCGAAGGAGCGACCATGACCACCGCCCGCCCGACCGACCTCGCCGGCCTCATCCACAGCTACCGCCAGATCGACGCGGCCGTCGACACCCTCGACGACGCGCCGAGCGCCCTGCTCCAGGCGATCGAAGACGCCCTCCTGCACCTCGCGCTCGCCATTGCCGAAGCGCCGGTCTCGGACCCGATCAGCTTCCGCGAGAAGCTCGCCGTCGTCGGGCGTCACCCCTTCATGGGCAACGCCCGCGCCGTCGACCGCGTCACCAAGGCGATCCGTCGCGACCTCCTCGCGCTCGGCTGACCGCCGAGGTCTCAGCCTGTAGGGTTGCGCCATGGACCTCCGCCTTCGCCGAAGCGAAATCCCGGCCGGCACCCCGCTCGTGGACGACTATTGCGTCGTCCTCGACGGGCACACGATCGGCCGCATCATGAAGGTCCAGCGAGCCGGCGGCGCCGTGGCGTGGTTCTGGTCGCTCCTGCTCTTCCCGAGCAGCGCGGCCGACCGTGGCGACGCGCCGACCTTGGACGCCGCGAAGGCGGCATTCCGGGCTCGCGCGGAGAGGGTCTGGCCGTTCGATCCTCGGACCATGCGTCGGACGCTGTGACCCGACCGACATCAGCCTTGCGGCCCAGGTCAGGAGGCGCGACATCAGACCCGTCCGGAACCAACACGAGGTCGACCATGCTCCCGTTTCACCTCAAGCCGAAGCGCCTGTCTCCCGAAGAGCGCGAGGCCCGCAAGGTGGCGTGGCGAGCCGATCAGGCGTTCAGGGAACGTAGGCGATACGGCACACTCGGCGCGGGGAGCGAGTGCCGGCGGATCGACCCGCAGACGGGCGAAGTGGTCGGGATCGTCGAGCGCGACGAGGTGAAGCCGTCCGACGTGATCACGATCGCCGGCACCTTGTGACGCTCGCGCCGGGCGCCTATTCTGCGTCCGCGCTCGCACCGCGATGGGGTCTGATCAACTCCACAGCAACGCCGCGCCCTGGAGGCCCGGCTACGCGCCGGGCCTTTCCATTCCAGCCGCCTCGCCGAGATCGACGAAAACCTGATCCGGGGCGAGACCGGCCCGTCCGAACGCGCCCTCCTCACCGCAGAACGGAAACGGGTCTACGAGCTGAAGCACCCGGAGACGTCCTACAAGGCGCGACCGGGCCGGGCTGGGAAATCCTCCAAAGTTCGGACCAATTCTGAGCCAGCGCCGTCCTTCGTCGAGGACACCTCGAAGAAGACCGGGCGCTCCAAGTCGAGCGTCGCGGCCGACGCGACGCGGGCGAAGGAGCTCAAAGGCGACCTCGCGAAGACGGCGCGGACCTCGCTGGACAAGGGCGCCGAGCTGGATGCGCTGACTGACGCGAAAGGGCGGGAGGGTCTCACGGCCGGCAGCAGTGCATCCGTGCTGCCCGGCTCGTGAGGATGCGCCGCGAAGCAGCGCACCACCAATATGACGACGAGCTGGCGTGACGTCCAGGGTCAGGCCTCACCAACGTCTCGCCCTGCGGCGACCTGGACGACCCGCTCGCCTTCGTGATCAGCAAGAACCTGAAACGGAGACACCTCACCGAGAGCCAGCGCGCGATGGTGTTGGCCAGGATTGCCACGCTGCCGAAGGGGGCGAACCAGCATACCGCAATTGCGGCACCCTCCCAGGAGCAGGCCGCTGCGATGCTCAATGTGAGCGTGGATAGCGGCCAGCGTGCGAAGCGCGTGATCGAGAAGGGCGCCCCCGAGGTCGCGGCGGCGGTCGACGCTGGGAGGGTGAAGGTGTCGGCTGCGGCGGAGTTCGTGAAGCAGCCCGTCGCCGAAGACATCAAAACGAACGGCCAGCTCGACCCGATCATCACGATGGCTCTCGACGGCGAGACCGTCATCGTCGATGGCCGCAACCGCTTCGAAGCCTGCAAGCTCGCCGGCGTCGAGCCGAAGTTCGAAGACCTGGGCGACCGCGACCCGATCACGCTCGTGGCGTCGCGCGGGCAGCGGCGCAACGTGAGCAAGGGCCAGCAGGCCCTCGCGCTCGCGCTGCTCTACCCGGAGGGTGAGAAGGGTCGAGGGAAGAACTCCGCGGCCAGAAAAGCCCAACTGGGTTTGGGTTTTTCGTCGGAACTGATCCGTCAAGCGCGGATGGTGATCAGCGTAGCCCCCGACCTGATCGACGCTGTCCGCAACGGGCCCGACACGCTGAAGGACGCCTACGCCAAGGCGGTCGCCCGCAAGCGCGATGCCGAGAGCAAGGCCGAGCGTCTCGGTCGGTTGCGGAAGGGTGCGCCGGATCTCGCCGACCTCGTGGACGAGGAACGGCTGACGCTCGACGACGCCCTGGCCGCGATGGAGCGCCGGATCGCCGAGGAAGAGGCCGCCGAGGAGAACCGCCGCGAGACCTTGCTGCGGCTGTTCGTTAACGGGTGCTTCGCCGTCACGGCGTGGAAGGGTGACGGCAGCCTGCCCGCGCTGATCGAGAGGATGGGCGCGCCCGGAGGCGCGCCACCGGATCACCTCCTACCCGGGAAGTCATTCAGCGTGCCGGCGGCACCGCCCGAAGCGGGAGCGATCCGGGGTGTGATCGTGGGCGACACGACCATCCCGCTCGCCTTCATCAGACCGCCGAGGAGCTGCTGGACCTTGGAGATCGCCGCGTCGATCGACGACGTGTCCACGACCGGCGCCACGCGCGCCCCGTCGACCTTGTCCAAGGCCTGCCCAGCCTGCCCCGCCCGCTGCGTGATCTGGTCGAGCTTCCCGGGTGCGTCGCCCATGTCGACCACCGGCGGAGCGGCCGAGGTCTTCGGACCGACGCGGCCGGTCCGACGATCCCACAACTGCTTCTGCGCCTCCCGCTCCGAACGAGCGCGCTCCTCCTCGGCACGCCGCTTCTTCTCCGGACCCCAGAACCGGAGGTGGTCGTCCTGCTGCTCGCGGGAGCGCCTGTCCTGCTCGGTGACCGTGACCGGCAGCTTGTCGCGGAGCAGCCGCATCGTCTCGACCCTCATCTGCGCTTCTTGATGCGCGATCCGAGCCGCGGCGAGCCGCTCCTGCGCCGCCTTCAGGTTCGACCGTCCGAACGGACGGCCGGCGGCGGCGTCCTTCTCGGCCCCAGCGACGCGCCCCTCCTCGGTCCGGACAGCCATCTCGGCCTGCTTCGCCCGGACCTCGGCGAGCTTCAGCGCCTGCTCCTGCGCCTTCGCCCGAGCCGCATCGGTGCCGGACCATGGATGGTCCGTCCAGCTATCGACGAGGCGGTTCGTCTCGTTGGCGATGCCCTGCATGACGGACGAGGCGCCGAGCTTGTCCGCGAGGCGGCCCGCACTGCGCAAGAGGCTCTCCCACGCCGAGTTGAGGCGCTGCGTCGCCGCCGCCGCATCGTTGGTGACGTTCGAGAGGTCCTTGACGGTGGACCCCGGCGAGGTCGCGGCGATCTCGCGCGCGAGCTTCTGCCACTCGCCACGCGCCTGGATCATCGAGCGGATCGCCCGAGCAAACTCCTTGTCCTGCGCCAGCTTCGGCACCAGGGAAGCGTCTCCCTTCGTCGCGAGGTGGACGGCCTCCTCGAAGACTTCGAGCAGGTTCCGGCCCTCCTGGCGGCCCTTCTTGAACATCGCCTCCAGGTCGACACCCAGCTCCTTGAACTTCTTCTGCGTCTCGGCCATCTCCATCTTCTGGAACAGGTCCGACACGCTGGCGGCGGCCTCCTCCGAGGTGCCAGAGAACTTCCGGACGACCTGCATCAGCGCGACGATGGTCCGCAACCCCTCCTGACCCTTCAGCCCGGCCGCCGATGCGGCCGGCAGGATCGAGGGCAGATACCGGGCCATGTCCTTCAGCTCGAACATGCCAGCCTTGCCGCCCGCGACCATCGTGTCGAACGCCTGCTGCATCCCCTCGGCGCCGACCTTCATGTGCGACGCCGTGGCGTCCGCCGACTTCGCGATGTCCTCGACAGTCGCACCCGAAGCCTGGGCCGACCGGGCGACCGCCGGCAGGATCGCCAGCGCGTCCTTCAGCGTGCGCCCCTGCGCGACGAGCGTGTCGAGCCCACCGACCACGTCGTTGAGCGGCAGCGCGACCTCGTTCGAGAGCTTCACGAGGTCGCCGAGCACCCCTCCCATCTCGGCGCGGGTCGCGTTGGCCGTGTTCATCACGCGGGTGAGGTGGCGCTCGACGTCGGCATAGTCCCGGAAGCCGCGCGTGACGCTGCGGCCGAGCCCGTAGGCGCCGGCCGTGGCCGCGAGCCCCTTCAGGCCGAGACCGGGGGCGACGAGCGTTCCGGGCGCTCCCTGCCCTGCGACATGCGGGCCGCGGACGGTCGTCCCGTTGACGCTGCGCGCCGCGGTGCCGACCTGCTTCAGCGCGGCGGCGATCTGCTTCGCACCAGCCGACGCGAGGTCGCGGAGCCTGATGGTGATCTCGGCGGATCGACCAGCCATGTGTGGGGTCCTTTCGTGATCAGCGGTCGGCCGCCGCCCGGATGGCGGCGGCGGCGCGATGGCAGAGGGCGGCGAGCCGGCGCAGCACCAGGGCGAGGAGGCCGGCGGCGGGACCGAGGGTGTTGATGATCAGCATCGGGGGCCTCAATTCAGCGCACAGGGGCGATCAGCGAAACGAAACTCGAAAAAATCCGGACCTAAATACGCGGAAAGCCCGGACTGCCGCCGCCGCGCGGGGTCCGCTCCCCCTGGGACGGTCCCTAAACGCTCTGCGGCACCCCATGCCGCCCCTACGGCGAGCGGTGGTGCGAGGACAGCGCCGACCCTGCCTCGCATGGGTTCGCTCGCATCCTCGCATCGGTGCCCGCGGTACGGGCGGGGTGCGGTCGATCCCGTGCGGGCGGAGAGGAAGGGCGACGACCGTGCGGAGCACACGATCGTCGCCCGGCCATTCGGAGTGGGCGTCTGAAGGGGGATCGCTTCACCACACCGACGGCATCGCGACCGGGCCGGCGAGCCCGATCGTGATCGAAGAAGAAGCGGCCGGGCGTCGTCCAACAGCACCCGGCCGCTCGCGGCGGCGACTTGCATCTGCTCGCTCAAGGACGACGAGCCGGCCCTATCGCCACCGCCGACCGGCGGCACGCGGCGCCGGTCGAGAAGGTCGGCGGTGCGTGTCTGCACCGCCATCATCACGCAACGTCCGGCGGAGTGTCGGTGGTGCGCTTGGCGTCGCGCTTGGCGTTCGCCTTCGCCAGCGCCTCCGGCCAGCCCGTCTTTGCGCGCTCAGCCTCGAAGTCGATGAGAACGAGCCCGAGCGAGGTGTCTCCGGCGCGCTGGCCGATCACCGGCGCCGGGGTCTCGGTGGCAACCTCCAGCTTCGGCGCCACTGCGAACATCGCCGTGGCCTGCTCGACAGACACGGAGGTCTTGAAGGCGAGGTGGCGGGCGAGCTGCTCGCGGCCCGCCGCATCGGGGTGATCGAGGATGCCGGCGATCCGGGCGGTCGCCGCCTCGAAGCCCTCGGCACGCGCGCGATCGATGTCAGCCTGAGTGATGGTCATCAGCTCCTCCCTGCCCGTCGCTGGGCGTTCACCTCGGCGACCACGTCGTGCCAAGCGTTGGCCTCCGGCGTGGGGGCGACGTGGGGCTCGACCACCTCGACCGCTTCAGCGACCTCGCTCTCGTCGGCGCTGGCGGCGCTGATCCCGCCGAAGCGGCTGGAGTTGACGCGGGCCATCACCGGCCCCCAGGAGCTGCCGTTCGAGCTGTCGACGGCCTCCCCGGCGCGGGCGGTTCCGTCGTGGCGCGCATTCATGGTCGCCACGATGCTGTTCCAGGCACCCTTGTGCCCCCACGCGCTGGCGCTGTCGTCCCAGAGTTCGACGCCATCGCGATCATCCCGTTCGTCCAGCACCTCGTTCTTCGACGCGGGATTGAAGGACCTGATGACCTCCTCCAGGCTGGCGACCCGATCAGCCAGACCGGCGACGATGGCTTCGCGCTCCCCGGTCTGCGGGTTCAGCGCGCGGTAGACCTGCGCCTCGGTCGCGAGCGCCGCCTTCTCGGTCAACTGCGAGCCGCGCCCGGAGGCAACGTCGCGGGCGAACATCAGCCGGAGATCGTCGACCTCGGTCTGGATGCGCTTCCGCACGTCGGCCGGCAGGGGTCCGAACGGGTGCCCGTCGACCTTGTGCTCACCGGAGCTGATCAGGGAGACGTTCACGCCCGCATCGTCCAGGGCCTTCGACAGGTCCATGTGCATCGTGTAGACGCCGATGGAGCCGACCTGAGCCAGATCGTCGGCGAGCACGATCTCGTTCGCCTGAGACGCCAGCCAGTAACCGGCCGACATAGCCATACCGGAGACGTGGGCGATCACCCGCTTCTCCGCACGAGCGGCCCGGATCGCTTCGACCGCCCTGAGGATGCCGCTCACCGTGCCGCCGGGAGAGTTGATCGCGAGGACGATCGCACGGACCTTGGCGTCGGCGACGGCACGGTTCACCGCGCCGGCGATTTCGTCGTAGGACGAGACACCGCATTCCGCGCACGAAATGAGATATCCATAGACCGGGATCACGGCGACGCCGCCGGTGACGTAGACGCTCCGCAGAGGCGTTCTCGCCCCACCGTTCTCCTGGGGCTCCGACATGAACGCCTGCTCGGCCTTGATGACCGCAGAGCAGAGGCCGGCAAAGTGCAGCTCGTCGACCAGCAACGGCCGGCGGGCGAGCGAGGGGGGGATGATCATCCGATAGCTCCAGTCTCGATGGTGATCTGAAGGACCGCCTGGGGCGAGGCGTCCGGGCGGCGCTCGAAGCTCCCCCCGCCCGCTTCGATGTGACGGATCAGAAGCTCCTCCTCGAACTCCGTCGCGAGCCGGTCGCCCTCGTTCTCGGCGAGAGCGGCGTTCCGCTGCTCGTCGGTGAGCGCGTTCGCGTCGTCGGCGATCGCGTCGACCTCGGAGAGGAGCTTCTTCACGAGCGCGTCCCGGTGCAGCCACGCCGTCAATGCGAGCGGGTCGAACTCGACCGTGTGCAGCCGGGTCGGCCAGTCGATCAGCGATCGATTGACCTCGATCGCGCCATCGACGACCGGAGCCCCGCGCTCGGCGAGCCGGTCGATCTCGGCGACGATCAGCTCCTTCGCGACCTTGCTCGGCCGCGGCGCGCTCGTGACGCGGTGGCGATTGGCCTCCAGCACACGGAGGTGGCGACGCCGCGTCTCCACTGCGGTGGCGAAGTCGCCGTTCTTGACCTTGGGGAACTCGACCTCATGGTCGAAGACCCGGACATCGGGCGGCAGCTCCCCGATGAAAGTCTCGATGCCGCGAACGAGCCGGCTCAACCGGCTCCTGGCCTCCGACAGCGCCTCGCTGCGTTTGCTGATGTTCTCGTAGTCCGCAGCGGCCCGCGCGAGTTCGCGCTCGGCCTGAGCAGCGGAGACCGGCTTGGGTCGCCCCTCCCGCTCGTTCTTCTCGATCGCGGGCTTCATGAAAATCTCGAAGCTCGACCGCAGCTTCCCGTGCCGCTCGCGCGCCTCGTGCCGCTTGCTGTTCGTTTCGGAGGACGCGGCACGGGCGATCTCGAGACGCTCACGGAGGCCGTGGAGGTGCTCCCGCGCCCGCGGGGGCAGGCGATCGGCGACGTCGCGCTCCTCGCTGGTCAGACTGTCGGGCGACATGCCCTTCGGGTCCAGGTCCACGATGGAGCACCCGATGGTCTGCACCCTCGGGGCAAAGTGCTGGTTGGCGGGATGGTCGAACAGATTGGGCATGCTCACATCCTTTCGGACCTACTCTCGGTCGACGTGTTGGCCAATAAAAGCACCGACGTGATCAGTTCGAGAGCGAGCGTCTGATCGACCGCGGCGAGGGAACGAAGTCGCGGAGGCGAAGGATCGACCACGCGATCTCTGTCGGCCGGCCGAGGTGACGAGCGGGCACCGTGTCGTCGGTCCGCTCGCGCTGCCACGCCGAGGAGCGATAGCGGCCGAGGTCGCGCGCGATCAGCTCCGCGGCGGCATGCGCCGACAGCTCCGGGTGGTGCTGGCGGTGCCAGACCCGGAACAACCTGTCGCGCTCGACGAGACCGTGATCCGGCGGTCGACCGCGACCACGCGCCGGTGCAACAGCCGGCACGATCGGCGCCACTCCGATCGTGACTTCTTCGACGTCGAGCAGATCGAGGAGGTCGAGCTGAGCGATGCACATCCGTTCACGCAGCCGCTTCGTCGATGGTGTCGTCGAAACCGTCCTCCGCCGGCGGCAGCGGCGGCGCGTCGGGATCGAACTGGTCGCGGATGCTGTCGACGTCATCCCGCAGCAGGTCGAGCTTCAGAAGCTCGGCGTCGAGCTTGTCGAGGCGCGCCTCGGCGTCGCGACAGGCCGCGAGGATGGCAGCCGGCGGCGGGCGCCTCGTCTCGGTCCTCAGCAGCGTGTTCAGCGCGATCGCGAGTGCCGCCGGGCTGGTGGCGACGCTCTCGCCCATGCCGAGCAAGGCCCCGGCGTCGAGCCCGGTCAGCATGCCGACCACCGCGTCGAGCCAGAGTGCCGTCCGATCGGACGCCTCGACGCCGAGGTGGTCGAGGAACCCGACGAGCGCCTCGGTCGCGGCCTCTGCCGTCAGCGTCGCGGTTCGGAGGTCGTCGACCGTGCCGCGGGCAGCGGCGAGCTGCCGATAGTCGGGGAGCATGGCGTCGAGCCGCCGGGCTTCCGCGAGGCTCGCCCTCGCGATCGGCAGGCGCCGGCCGGCGAGGTGGCGGACCTCCGTCACGAGGCTGGCGACGGACGCGACGTTCGCGGCCTGTGCGAGGACGAGAGCCCGGCCGGAAGCCGGGTCAGAGCTTCTGTCGTGCGGCATACTTCTCACTCACCTTCCGGCGCATGTCGTCGAAGGTCCACGGGCGGCCGGTGTCGGGGTTGATGTTCTTCGGCTGGGCGGCCGGCTCCTCACGGAAGCGCGGCTCGCGCGCGTCCGTGAATTCGGAACCATCGGGGTTCAGGACGATGTGCCGGGTGCCGGCCCGCGCGCCTTCGGGCGCGCGCGGGAGCACCAGTTCGAGGATCGACGGGTTCGGTTCCGGCTCGGCGAGCTGGACATCTTCGAAGGTGTCGGTTTCCTCGTCCTTCACTTCGTGCTGCGCGGGCGCGCCTTCGGGCGCGCCGACCGCAATCGTGTTGGTCTCGTCGAGCGACAGGGTGACGCTGTAGGGCGGAGAGGCCCACCACCGACCAGCGTGCGACCCGTAGTTATAAGAATACGCTGCGCACGCGGCGTCCCGAGCGGTGCGCACGCCCTCCTCGTTATAGGCGTCCGGAGCGGTGCGCACGCTGTCGGCGTTATAGGAGTAAGTGCCCGTATTCACGCCGGTTTCGACGCTCCCGACCTCGGTCGCGGGATCGCTGCTCTTCGCCGCGTTCGGGGCCTTGTTACGGTAACAGGCCGTGTTCGCGGCGGTCAGCTCGGTGTCCGCGACCCGCCGGACCTCGGCCGGCTGGCCGATCTTCCCGGTCCGGATGTCGACCAGCCCGACCCGCACCAGCTCGCGGGCCGCCCGCCAGACCGCCATGTGCTTCGCGGCCGGCGAGAGCCCGCCGACTTCACCCTCGGTCCACGACCGCTCGACCTCGGGCAGCTTCATCCAGCGCCCGGATGCCAGCCGATCGAAGAGGCTCGCGGCCCGCGGCGACAGGTCCAGGCGGGCGAGCACCTTGCCGCGCCGTTCGGCGGCGTCCTGCTTCCGCTCGCGCCGGCGCGCCCGCTGCCGCGCCGCGTGCCGTTCCTTCCGCCGGCGCGCGCGCTCGGCCGGTCCGCAGTCGATCGCGCCGATGGTGGTGATGCCGAGCTTCTGGCGCTCCTCGTAGGTCAGACCGAGCCGCTCGGCGACCTCGTCGGCGGTTCCGATGCTGTCGGTGCCGGCGGCCTTCTCGACCAGCGTTGCGGCTTCCTCTGCACTCGCCCAGGGCGCCCACCGCCGGACGAACGACGGTGCGACCTGGTGGCCGTTGCTGAACCGGAGGACGTGGACGAGCAGCACGTCGAGATCGTCGCGACCGGCGTCGTCATCCGGCAGTACCGCAACGTACCGATGCCGGAACACGCGCTCGATCTCCGGCACGCGGAGCGCAGAGACGCCGGTGGTCTCGTTGCTGCTGAAGCGCCTCCGCTTCGAGGGTTGACGAACGGTGGTCTGTTTGGTCATAGATGGGGCTCCACAGTGTTTCGACTTCCGCGGCCGCGCCTCCACCAAGGCGCGGCCGTTCTTCATTTCAGGTCTATGTGCTGGTGTTCGCCGAGCCGGGCCTCGGGGCAGCACCTCCGGACCTGCGGCTCGCCGCCCTGATGGTCTCGTCGTAGACGGCGAACATCCACGGTCGGAGAGCCGCCTCGATCTCCTGCTCGGTCGCGCCCCGCGCCAGCATGGCCTTGCGGCGCGCCATCAGCTCCTCGGCGATCCCGTTGACCGCGTCATAGGGCGACCCATCAGCCAGGGTCTTCGCGAACGCCTTCACGTCGCCCTGGCAGCGGGACGGCGGGAAGGTCAGGATGCGCGGGCCTCGTTCGTGCTCGTTCATGCTCGTCATTGTCGGTGTCCTTCTGCGGAAGGTCTTCGGATCGTCTTCTCGCTTCACGCGGCGAACTACGCGAAAGCGCCCAGCTCTTCACTGGTGATTATCGGGAGCGTCACGGTCGCCGGGTTGCTGACGTCCATGAACTCGGTTCCGCTGGTGCCGAACGGGCCGGGGGTCTTCAGGTCGTAACGCCGGACGGTCGCGCCCGAGAGGTTGCGGCTCTTCAGCTCGTAGGCGATCGCCTCCCTTTTGACCGGGCGACGGCTGCAATCGACGCCGTTGGCGAACGGGTCGCTCTGCGGCCCATTCGAGAGCGCGTAGTGGGTGAAGCCGTCCGGCCTCGGATCGAGCCACATGAGGTCGATCCAGGTCTTGCCGGTCGTGCGCCAGATCATGCACGGACCCTCGTCCAGCAAGTCGGCCAGCGAGGCGTAGACGTGGCCGAGGTCGGCGATCGCGGCGAGCGCGGCGCGAACGCTCAAAACGGCAACGGTGTTACCGTTTTGACGCTGCTCCAGCAGTGGCCAGTGCTGAGCCAGCCGCATGTAGTGGCGCGCCGTGCGCGGATTGAGCCCGCAGCTCTCCACGAACGGAGCGAAGTCACCGTGGAGCAGGCGCTCCTTCGCCCTGATGAGAGCCTTGCCCGCTTTGACCGCGTGGCCCAGGGCGAGCCCGATGGCGATCGTCGCCTGCTGAGCGTTCTCCGTCACCTTGCGCCGGAGATCTTCGATTTCCGTGTTGCTTCGCATTTTTCTTTCTCCAGTCTGTTCAGAACGAAGAAAGGGCACCGCTCTCGCGGCGCCCTCTCGTGGGCTTTGGATTTTTGATGTTTGAGGGCGGTCAGGTGGCCTCGCCGCCGACGATGCGGCGGCGGATGTACTCGTCGACGCTGGACGCGACGAAGCGGCGGCTCTTTCCGATCTTCACCGTCTGGAAGGCGTTCTGCGACAGCAGTTTGTACAGGGTGCCTTGCGACACGTTCAGCCGCTCGCGCGTCTCGCGGGGCGTCAGGAGCTTGATCGGATTGCTGGTGCTGGTGGTCGAGGCCGCGGCGTTCATCGGCTCTTCTCCTAGAGATTGAATTGCTAAAGTATACCGCGAACGACCGCGCACTGTAAGGGGCGATTGCTGTCTACTCAGATGCGGCGCCGAACGACGGAAGCAATTGCGCTGCAAGCGTTTTAAAAACTGATCAGGACGTTCAGCGCATCACGTAGGAGATATCAACAGGCTTCTTTTGCTTGGGCACTACGTCCGAGACAATCCACGCGACAGAAAATGCCCGGCCGAGGTCGGGCACGAGACGAGAGTACGAGCATCCTCAGGTGTTCTACTTCTTCCGCCGCCTTGGTCGCAGCGGCACGACATCCGCCGGCGCCGCGACCAGCGGCACCACGGCCGCGCTGGCGAGGTCATCCAGAGCATCCACGATGAACGCCGAGTAGTGGCGTTCGATCATTGCGGACGACGTGTCGTGAAGCGCCGCGACCAGACGGACCGGCAGGCCGGCGCGCAGCCCGCGCACGATCGAGGAGTGGCGCAGCGCATAGGGCACGGTGCCCTCGGCGAGTTCAGCCTTCTCGCGGATGGTCACCCACGGTCTCGTCAGCTCGGCAGCCACCGACCAAGGCCCCCGGCGATCCCGAACCCAGGTGATGCCGACCTGCTTCGATCTCCACCGCTCCAGCAGTGGCGCGCTGCTCGGTCTGCCTGTCGTGACGGGGGCCAGCGCATCGAGCACATCCCGCCCGACCCGGACGGCGACCCTGGACCGAGCCTTCGCGCCTCGTCCCTTGTGGGAGGTGGGCACGAGGATGCGGTTCTCAACGACGTCCCCGACGGTGCAGCGGATCACCTGCGACATGCGAGCCCCCGTCGCCGCAAGGATAAGCACGAGGCGGTGCAGGTCCCCTTCCCACCCCTGCTCCCGGTCGACCTCCTCGGCGGCCCGGATGATGGCCCGAACCTCTTCGTCGCTGAGCACCTGCGCCTCGCGAGCGACCGTAGCAACCGCCTCCGTCACGGCGAGCCCGTTCTTGATCACCACGGCGATGTGCGGCGGTAGGCGATCCCGGTGGACGCGCGCCGCCCGGTTCAAGGCGGCCTTCAGGTCGTTCACAGTTCGGCGGATGGTGCCATGGGCGAGGTCGCTGGGCGCCGTGTTCCGCCAGAGGGTCAGATCGCGTTCGGTCAAGGTGTGCAGCGTGATGTCGCCGAGCGGCTTCGCCACGACATGTCGCGTCAGCCTGGACCGGGCGTCGCGCTTCTTGTCGGCGGTCCGGCGCTCGCGCTCGTCAAGGTACTCTTCGATCGCCGCGGCGACAGTCAGGGGCGGTCCGGCGGCGGCAGCCGCCTCGTCGGCCCGATGCCGCGCCACGACCTCCCGGACCCGAATGACCGCCTGAGCATAGGTGAGGACGCCCTCCCCGTCCGCCGGCATGGCGTCGTCCGCGGTTCCGAGCACCTCCTGCTGATAGCCGCCCGACCGGGTTCGCCACCGGGCGACCCAGCGACCGCCTCGGACGCCTTTCCGGTAACCGACATGCACGTCGGGATCGACCGCCCGCCAGTGCATTCCGGGGGTGAGGCGGGATCGAGCCGAGGGAGTTGTGACGGGGCTCTCGACCAGGGTGCGCGGCACTGCTCGCCCTCCAATTTGTCTAATATTCGTCAAATATCCCGGCGTGTACGACCACGCACAACCATAGACGCTCGGCCTCGGTTCCTCAACGAAAACAAAGACAACCGTGAACAAGGGCGAAACAATCGAAGGGCGTTTTCGCAACCCTTTCACGGCGAAAACAGGGGTTCGATTCCCCTTGGGCGCGCCAGTTCGGGACGAGCCCGAGCCCCCGGCCTTCGCCGTTCTCCGGTCCGGATGCGCCGCCCTATATCCGTGCACGAAAATGGCGTGGCGGCACGCCGAAGGTGCGCTTGAAGGCGGTGGCGAAATTCGCCGGGTTGGCGTAGCCGGCGATGAACGCCGCCTCGTTGACCGAGACGCCGTCGCGCTCCAGCGCCTCGCGGGCCCGTTCCAGCTTGCGCGCCCGGATGTGGTCGACGACCGTCGTCCCGCGCGCCGCCCGGAACACCCGCTGCAGCGTCGAGACGCTCATGCCGACGTGGCGGGCGACCGTGTCGAGCGTCACGGCGTCGTCGAGATGGGCGTCGACATACTCACAGACGGCACGCACCCGAGCGTAGTCCTTCGGCCGCAGCATCGCCGCGGCGGCCCGCTCCTGACCGGCGATGTCGGCGTGCGCGACTGCGTTGAGCGCCTCGCCGACGATGTCGAGCGTCCGGCTCTCGACGTAAAGGTTGCGCATCAGCGGCGCGTAGGACGGCGGCTTGAGGATCTGCTCGACCAACGACACGAGGCGCGGCGACGGCGTCCAGCGCAGGCTGGCGAGATGCGTGCGGCTGAAGGCCAGGACGCCGCGATGATCCTCGATCGTGTCGAGGCCGCTCTCCTCCAGCCATTGCGGCGACACCGTCACGGTGACCTTGCGGACATGGGTGCCGCAGGCGGAAACCCGGCGGAACATCTCGCGTCGGGCGCGTGCCACCACGACGGCCTCGACCGGGCCGCCCCTGCCGTCGGGGCGGCCCATGGCGAAGGCGCGCTCGCCCACATGGGCCGTGACGCCGCCTTCGAGGAACAGCGAGAAGGTCAGCCCGGGCTCCTGCACGGCGCGGGTCTCGAGGTCGTGCAAGTCCCAGACGTCGGTGGCGTGGAGTTGGAGGCCGGAGCGCAGCACGAGCTGGACGAAGTCGCCGCGCAGCAGCGCCGCGTCGTCGTCGAGCACCGGGGCCACCAGACGGAAATCGGCCGCCTTGGCCCACCGCCGCAGGTCGCGATGGCGCACGAGCCGTCCGCCCGCGCCGTCCTGGCTCGCGTTCATCGTGCCGCCGCTCGAGGTGTCGTCCGATCGATCACGCGAGCAACTTCGTCGAGCGCGACAGTGGCGTCAACGCCTCTCCAACGATTTCGAAATGGTATAGCTCTAAACTTCGAAGTCTAGAATTGCAGCAAGGAAGCCCCTTGTCGTAGGCATTTGGTGATTTCGCAAAGGAAATACACGCCCTGTCGAATGTACGCCTCCTCGGCCCGCAGTTAACTGTCGGGATCAATTGGGGACGGACGTGACACGGCTACGGCCGTGCGTGCGACGACGGGGGCTGACCATGACTCACACGACATCCACCGGCGGATCGGCCCGGATCGTCGGCCTGTTGCTCGCCACGACGATGCTGACCGGCACGGTCGCGACCGGCGCGTTCGCGCAGAGCACGGCGCTGCCGACCATCCGGGTCGAAAGCGACCGCGAGACCGGCGGCAGCGGCGGCGGCGAGGCGACGGCGCCGGGCGCCGGCGGCGCGGGCGGGACCGTCACGGCGACGCGCGGCGTCGCGGCGACCTCGGCGAGCGCCGTCGGCCCGGTCGAGGGTTACGTCGCCGACCGCAGCATGACCGGCACCAAGACCAACACGCCGGTGGTGGAGACGCCCGAGTCCGTGTCGATCGTCACCCGTGATCAGATGGAGGATCAGCAGGCCCAGAGCGTCAGCCAAGCGTTGCGCTATACGCCCGGCGTGCTCACCGACCTGCGGCCGGCGAGCCGCTTCGACATCATCCCGGTGCGCGGCTACGGCGGCAATCTCGGGGTGCTGCAGGGCTTCGTCGGCTTCCAGGACGGGCTCAAGCTGCAGCGCGGCATCTCGTTCGCGGTACCGACCGTCGATCCCTACACGCTGGAGCGCATCGAGGTGCTGCGCGGCCCCTCGTCGATCCTGTACGGCCAGACCAATCTGGGCGGCATGATCAATCTCGTGACCAAGCGACCGCTCGACAAGCCGTTCCACGAGGTGCAGGTGACGGGCGGCAACTTCGAGCGCCTGCAGGGCACGTTCGACGTCTCCGGGCCGATCGACAAGGACGGCCGCTGGCTCTATCGGCTCACCGGGCTCGCCCGCAACTCCGGCACCCAGGTCGACTACACCGAGGACGACCGCTACGTGCTCGCCCCGGCGCTGACCTGGAAGCCGTCGAGCGACACGACCTGGACGCTGCTCGCCAACCACACCCAGGATCCGAACAGCTTCTACTCGGTGTTCCTGCCCAAGGAAGGCACCGTGATGCCGAGCCGGAGCGGCTGGATCGCGTCGACCTTCAACGTGTCGGACCCCGGCTACGAGGTGTTCGAGCGCAAGCAGACCTCGCTCACCTCGCTGTTCGAGCACAGGTTCGACGACGTCTGGACGATCCGCCAGAACACCCGGGTGATGCATCTCGAAACCAACTTCCGCGGCCTCTCGCCGACCAGCTACGCCGATGCGGCGCAGTCGATCATCAACCGGGCGAAGTCGAACGTGAAGGACGAGCTCGACTCGCTCGCCATGGACAACCAGGTGCAGGCGCAGTTCTACACCGGCGCGTTCAAGCACACGGTGCTGATGGGCCTCGACTACCAGTACGCCGACGCGAGCCGCCTGCTCGGCAACGCCACGACCGGCGTGGCGACCATCAACTTCCTCAGTCCGATGTATTGGCAGAGCATCCCGGTTCCGGCCTACCAGACGGACGCGAAGCAGACCAACGACCAGCTCGGCCTCTACATCCAGGACCAGATCCGGCTCGGAAACCTGATCGGCATGTTCGGCCTCCGGCGCGACCGAGCGAGCTTCGACTTCGACCAGATCACCATCGCGTCGGGGGCGCTGACGTCGGCGTCGCAGACCGACGCGGCGACCACCTGGCGGGCCGGCCTGCTCTATCACTTCGAGAACGGGCTCGCGCCCTACATCAGCTATTCGACCTCGTTCGAGCCGGTGACGGGCTCGACGCTCGACTACTACAAACGGCCGTTCAAGCCGACCACCGGCGAGCAGGTCGAGGCCGGCATCAAGTACCAGCCGCCCGGCACCAACATGCTGTTCACGGCGGCCGTCTACGAGCTCACCCAGTACAACGTGCAGACGCCCGACACCGATCCGACCCACAAGGGCTGCGGCACCACGGCGTCGAGCTCGTGCAGCGTGCAGACCGGCGCAGTGCGAACCCGCGGCGTCGAGCTCGAGGCGAAGGCGAGCATCAACCGCAACATCGACGTGCTCGGCGCCTTCACCTGGCAGGACATGGAGGTGACGCAGGCGAACGACACCAGCCTCGGCAAGCGGCCCGTCCAGGTGCCGGAGTATTTCGGCTCGGTGTGGGGCATGTACACGTTCCGCGACGGCCCGGCCGCCGGCCTCGGCCTCGGCGCCGGCGTGCGCCACGTCTCGTCGACCTTCGGCGACGTCGCCAACACGATCGAGGTGCCGGCCTTCACGCTGGTCGACGCCGCGGTCCATTTCGACTTCGACACCATCGAGCCGAAGCTCAAGGGCCTGCGCCTGTCGCTCAACGCCTCGAACCTGTTCGACAAGGAGTATGTCGCCTCGTGCAGCGCCGGCAGCGGCAGCTTCGACACCGGCTGCTACTTCGGCACGCGGCGCACCATCCTGGCGACCGCGAGGTATCGCTGGTGACGGCTGTCGTCTCCGATCTCCGCGCGACCGCGGCACGCCGCGATCGCGACGACGAGGGCGCCGCCGGCCTCGGCCCTCCGCCGGCGGCGTTGCCGCACACGCGGGTCGAGACGATGCGGTCGCGCGACGGCCTGGAGCATCGTGTCTACGTGGCGCGTCCGCACGGAAAACCGCCGTCGCCGGCCGGCTATCCCCTAATCTTGATCACCGACGCCAACGCGGCCTTCGCGACCGTCGCCGAGGCCGTGAGCCTGCGCTCGCGGCGGACCGAGGTGACCGGCGTGGTGCCGGCCGCGGTGGTCGGGCTCGGCTATCCGATCGACGAGCCGCTCGATCTCGTCCGCCGCACCTTCGACTACACGCCGGCGCCGCGCGGGCCGCTCACGATGCCGCCGCGCCCCGACGGCTCGGGCTGGCCGCCGGTCGGCGGTGCCGACCGGTTTCTCGATTTCATCGAAGCCGACGTGCTGCCGGCGATCGGCCGCGACGTCCCGCTCGATCCGACGCGTCGCACGCTGTTCGGACACTCCTTCGGCGGACTGTTCACGCTCTACGCGTTGTTCACACGGCCCGGCCTGTTCCGCACCTGCGTGGCGGCGAGTCCGTCGATCTGGTTCGCCGATCGTGTGATCCTGGCGCACGAGCGTGATTTCGTCGCGGCGCTGCGGCCCGACGCCGATCTTCGCCTGCTGATCACCATGGGCGGTTGCGAGCAGGAGCCGACCACGGTCGAGTGCGACGCCGTCGATGCCGACACGCGCATCGCCTGGAAGCAGCGCAACCGAATGGTCGACAACGCGCGCGAGATGGCGGCTCGCCTCGCCCCGCTCGCCGGACGCGGGCTCACGGTCGACTACGTCGAGTTTCCCGACGAGGACCATGTCTCGGTCGTCCCGGCCGCGATCTCACGCGCCGTCACGCTCGCGCTCGGCCGGCCGCTGCGGAGCAACCCATGACCCTTTCCCGCCGCACCCTTCTCACGACCGGCGCCGCCGCTGCCGCCGGCTCGCTGCTACCGCGCCGCGCTCGCGCGGCCCGCGACGTGATCACGGTGACGGACGTCGCCGGGCGGCAGGTCGAGATCGCCCGCCCGGTGAAACGGATCGTGCTCGGCGAGGGCCGCCAGCTGATCACCTTGTCGCTCGTCCATCCCGATCCGGTGTCGCTGCTCGCCGGCTGGCCCGGCGATCTCGCCCGTCAGGACAAGGTGACCTATGGCCGTTATCTGGAGACGTTTCCGGCGATCGCCGGCGTGCCGATCGTCGGCCGCGGCAGCGAGGAGACCTTCTCCATCGAGCAGGCGCTGGCGACCGGCCCGGATCTCGCGATCCTGTCCGGCGGCTACGGGCCTTCGCTGCGTTCGAAGGAGACGCTCGACCGCTTCGCCGCCGCCGGCGTGCCGGTCGTCTTCGTCGATCTGATCGCCAAGCCGCTCGACAACATCGTGCCGAGCCTGCGGCTGCTCGGCCGCGTGCTCGGGCGCGAGGACGCGGCCGAGCGGGTCGTGCAGTTCCACGAGAGCCGGGCGGCGCGCATCCGCGATCGCCTGGCGGCGGCGAAGCCGGTCGTCCCGACCGTGCTGATGAACGCCCATGCCGGCCTCTCCGAGTGCTGCAACGCGCCCGGCCGCGCCACCATCGGGGCCTTCATCGATCCCGCCGGCGGCTACAACATCGCGGTCGACGTGCTCAAGACGCCGTTCGGCCCGATCAGCCTCGAATACGTGATGGGGCGCGACCCCGACGTGTATGTCGGCACCGGCGGGCAGCATCTCGCCGGCACCGGCGGGCTGGTGCTCGGGCCCGGCGTCGACGCCGCCGAGTCGCGCGCCAAGCTGCAGCGCATCGTGAAGGCCCCCGGTCTCGCCGACATCGCGGCGGTACGCCGCGGGCGCGTGCACGGGCTGTGGCACCTGTTCGGCAATTTTCCGCTCAACGTGCTGGCCCTGGAGGCGCTCGCCACGTGGTTCCATCCGAAGCTGTTCGGGGACGTCGACCCCGATGCGAGCCTGAAGTTCGCCAACGAGACGCTGCTCGCGGTTCCGATGCACGGCACCTACTGGGTGTCGCTCGACGGCAGGGGGCGGTGATGCTCTCGGAGCGCCGGCGGACACGGCACGACTCGACCTCTCCCCGCCGTGCGGGGAGAGGGATCGTAGCTCGGGCGGCCGTGCTGTGACGATGACGGACACCGCCCCTCTCTCTGCCGTCGCCGAGGCGGCGCTGGTCGCGCATCGCCGGCGGCTGCGCCGGCGCGCCCTGATCGTCATGGCTCTGGCGCTGGCCGGCATCGCCGCCTTCGTGATCGATCTCGGCACCGGCCCGTCGACCCTGACGGCCCTCGACGTGGTCCGCGGCCTCCTGTTTCCCGACACGCTCGGGCGCGCCGTCGCCGTGATCGTCTTCGACGTTCGCCTGCCACAGGCCGTGATGGCGATTTTGGTCGGCATGGCGCTGTCGCTCGCCGGCGCCGAGATGCAGACCGTACTGAACAATCCGATGGCGAGCCCGTTCACGCTCGGCCTGTCGGCCGCGGCGACCTTCGGAGCGGCGCTCGCCATCGTGCTCGGATTCGCGCTGCCCGGCGTGCCGGCGACCTGGAGCATCCCGGTCAACGCCTTCGTGTTCGCCTTCGGCTCGGCCATGCTGCTGCAATCGCTCGGCCGGCTGCGGCGCAGCGGCGACAGCCTGGTGCTGTTCGGCATCGCACTGTTCTTCACCTTCAACGCGCTGGTCGCCATCACCCAGTTCGTGGCGAGCGAGCAGGCCCTCCAGCAGCTCGTGTTCTGGACGATGGGCAGCCTGGCGCGGGCGACCCGGGAGAAGGTCACGATCCTCGCGCTCGTCGTCGCCTGCGTGGTGCCGTTCTCGTTTCGCGCCGCCTGGACGCTCACGGCGCTGCGGCTCGGCACCGAGCGGGCGCAGAGCCTCGGCATCGACATCGCGCGACTGCGGATGCTCTCGCTGATGCGGCTGAGCCTCTTGACCGGCGCCGCCGTCGCCTATGTGGGCGTCATCGCCTTCGTCGGCCTGGTCGGGCCGCACATCGCCCGCCTGCTGATCGGCGAGGACCACCGCTTCTTCCTGCCGGCGAGCGCGCTGTGCGGCGCCGTGCTGATGTCGCTCGCCTCGGTCGCCAGCAAGGCGGCGGTGCCCGGCATCGTGCTGCCGATCGGCCTGATCACGTCGCTGGTCGGGGTTCCGATCTTCATCACGCTCGTGCTGACCCGGCGGGGGCACTGATGCGGGCCGCACTCACGATCGAACGGCTCACGGCCGGCTATCCGCGCCGCCCGGTGCTGCGCGATCTCTCGCTGCCGCCGCTGTCGGCCGGTGGCGTGACGGCGCTCACCGGCCCCAACGCGGCCGGCAAGTCGACGCTGCTGAAGGCGCTCGCCGGGCTGGTGAAGGCCGAGGGGCGCGTGCTCTACGGCGACGTCGATCTCCTGCGCCTGCCGCTCGCGGCGCGCGCCGATCTGGTCGGCTTCATGCCGCAGGCGCTGCCGCAGGGCGTCGCGCTCTCGGTTCTCGAATCGGTCGTCGCCGCCTTCGAGGCGGCGCGGCCGGACGCGCTCGCCGACGCCGACGCGACCCGCCGCGCCGTCGCGACGCTCGACCGGCTCGGCATCGCCGACCTCGCCCTCGACGGGCTCGACCAGCTCTCCGGCGGTCAACGCCAGCTCGTCAGTCTCGCCCAGGCGCTGGTGCGCGAGCCGCGCCTCCTTCTGCTCGACGAGCCGACCAGCGCGCTGGATCTGCGCCACCAGGTCACCGTGATGGAGGCGGCGCGCTCGCTCGCCGCCGAGGGCCGCACCGTCGTCGTCGTGCTGCACGACCTCAATCTCGCGGCGCGCTGGGCCGAGCGCGTCGTCGTGCTCGACCACGGCCGCGTGGCGGCGAACGGCACGCCGGCGCAGGCCCTGACCGCCGAGACGCTCGCCGCCGTGTGGGGCGTCGCGGCCCGTATCGCGCCCGATCCGGGCGGCATCCCGCACGTCGTCGTCGAAGGCGCGCTGGACACGGCACGCGCCGACCCGGCCGGCGCCGCTTCTCCATCGAGAAACACCACCGCAGCCTGATCGCCACGAGGGAGTCCGATGACCGATCCGACCATCACGACGGCCGGTGCGCCGACACGCTTTCGCGGCATCCGCGTGCTCGAGGTGCTGCGCACCGAGACGGTGACGCCGCAGATGCGCCGCCTGATTCTCGGTGGCCCCGAGATCGCCGGCTTCCGCGCCGACGCGCTGAACCTCAAGATCCTGTTCGCGCCCGAGGGCGTCGACGATCCGGGCTGGCCGCTGGAGGGCCCGGGCGGCAAGCCGATCTGGCCCAAGGATCCGGTCCGGCCGATCGTGCGCACCTACACGCTGCGCCGGTTCGATGCGGCGAGCGGCGAGCTCGCCGTCGACTTCGTGCTGCATGCCGACGGCGAGGCGACCCGCTTCGCGCGCCGGGCGAAGCCCGGCGACCGCGTCGGCGTCGGCGGCCCGGGCGGCCGCGCCATCAACCCGGCCGACTGGTATCTGTTCGCCGGCGATCACACCGCCCTGCCCGCGATCGCCGCCGTTCTCGAGACGCTGCCCGACGACGCCGTCGGCCACGCCTTCGTCGAGGTGCCGGACGTCGCCGAGGAGCAGAGCTTCCGCCGACCCGCCGGCATCGCGCTGACCTGGCTGCATCGCGACGGCCGGGCGCCCGGCCGCACGACGCTGCTGCGCGACGCCGTGCTGGCGCTGCGCTGGCCCGACACGGCGACGCGGCCGTTCGCCTTCATCGCCGGCGAGTCGGCCACCGTGCGGGCACTGCGGGCCTATGTGCGCGACGCGCGCGGGATGGACCGTCGCCAGATCCACGCCATCGGCTACTGGCGGCTCGGCATGACCGAGAACGCCTATCACGACCAGCACGACAACGACCGCGACACGGACTACTTCACGACTTGGCGCGAGGAGTTGGCGGCGCGCGGCATCCCGGCCGAAGCCGCCCACTGAGGACGCCATCCGAACGTCCGACCGCCGTCGGCGCCGGCGGGTGGTCAGCCATTCCGTCGGCGCAACCGGGCTCGGCGCGCGGACAAATTGCACGCCGCGGCGCTGTACCGTATTGTGAGCCAGTCGCCCCACCACGAATCTGCGGGGCGCTGAGGATACGCGTCATGAACAGCCGCGAGGGGCCGCCGAACGGCGAACGTGGGCCCGTGCAGGTCATCACCCGTGCGGCCGCGATCCTGCGCGCCCTGGAAGATCAGCCGGCCGGGCTGAGCCTCGGGCAGATCGCACAGCGCGTCGATCTCGCACGATCGACCGTGCAGCGCATCGTCGCCGCGCTCGAGGCCGAGAAGCTCCTGATCGCCGCCTCGCCGAACGGCCGGGTGCGGCTCGGGCCGACGCTGCTGCGGCTCGCCGCCTCGGTGCAGAGCGACTTCGTCTCGCTGTGCCGTCCCTATCTGCTCCGGCTGTCGAACGAGCTGCGCGAGACCGTCGACCTCGCCGCCGTCAAGCGCGACGGCATGGTGTTCATCGACCAGGTGGTGGGCTCGCAGCGGCTGCGCACCGTCTCGGCGGTCGGCGAGACGTTCCCGCTCTACTGCACGGCGAACGGCAAGGCTTATCTGGCCCAACTCGGCAACGACGCGATCGAGCAGCTCATCGGCCGCTCCTACCCGGCCCGCACGCCGCACACGCTGACGAACCTCGACAGCCTGGTGCAGGATCTGCGGCGCGTCCGTCGCACCGGCGTCGCGTTCGATCGCGAGGAGCACACGGTCGGCGTCTGTGCGGCCGGGGTGGTGCTGCGCGACACGCTCGGCAACTACGTGGCGATCTCGGTGCCGGTCCCGGCCCAGCGCTTCAAGGACCACGAGGCCGCGATCGCCGAGCGCCTGCTCGCCACCAAGCGCGCGGTGGAGAGTCAGCTCGAGGCGGTGGCCGCCTGAGCATCGCCTCCGCGCGTCAACGGCGTCCCGGACGCTGTACGCATCATACCAACGGCCATGACGGGTAACTCTCTCCGTCACCCTGAGGTGCCCGGCGAAGCCGGTCACCTTCAGGATGACCGGTCAAAGTCCGGAACCGTTGGTATCACATCACGAGACACCGAAGAAAGACCGCTCGTGAGCGGTCTTTCGTTCTTCCTCGACGCGCCGCGCCGGCCTGCCCTCAGTCTTCGACTGCGCGCCCCCGCGTGTCGGGCAGCAGCAGCACCATCAGGCCGGCGAGCGCGAAGCTCGCGCCGCACAGCGAGATGCCGACCGCCAGGCTGTAATGCGCGGCGATCTGGCCGAGCAGGAACGGCGCGAAGGCCGAGATGCCGCGACCGACGTCGAAGCAGAAGCCCGAGCCCAAGCTCCTGATCCGCAGCGGGTAGAGCTTGGCGAAGTAGGAGCCGAAGATCCCCGCATAGGAGAAGAACAGCGCCATCACCGGGCCGAGCCAGAACAGGAGCGTCGCGCTCTCGGCGAAGGCGTAGACCGGGACCATGACGGTGGCGCCGACGAAGTTGAGGATCAGGGCGTTCTTGCCGCCGATCTTGTCGGCCAGGAAGCCGAACAGCTGATAGCCGAGGAACATGCCGACGTTGAGCATGACGATGAACATCGACATGTCGGCGATCGCCATGCCGCGCTCCTTGACCAGGAAGGTCGGCACCCAGGTGTTGACGCCCCAATAGGCGATCAGCGCGAAGCTCGCCGACAGGGTGCCGACGATGGTGTAGCGCAGAACCTCGGGCGCGAAGATCTCGCCGATGCCGACCGAGGCCTTGCCGCCGCCGCCGGCCTCGCGCTCCGCCTTGGCCTTCTTCCAGGTCTCCGATTCCGGCACGAAGAAATACGTGTAGGCGACCGCGACCAGCGCGACGGCCCCGCAGAAGAACAGCACCCGCCAGCCGTAGCGCGGCAGGATGAAGCCGGCCAGCAGCGCCGCCGAGCCGAAGCCGATCGGCCAGGACGAGAACACGAAGGAAGCGGCACGCCCGCTCTGATGCGACGGCCAGGTCTCGCTGATATAGGCGGCGATGACGCCCCAGATGCCGCCAAGCCCCAAGCCGGCGACGAAGCGCAACACCATGATCGACCAATAGCCCTGCGCGAGACCGATCGCCGCCGTGAACAGGCCGAAGATCGCGATGCCGACCATCAGGGCCGTCTTGCGGCCGTAGTTGTCGGCGAACCAGCCCATGGCGACCGACGAGATGCCGACACCGAGCAGCGTCGCCGTGCCGAGCAGGCCGGCGTCCGCCATGGTGATGTCGAGCTCCTTGATGATCAGAGGCAGCGACATCGCGAGGATCATGAAGTCCAGCGCGTCGAACGCGTAGCTCATGAAGCCGCTGATCAGAACCCGCCATTTGACGGGAAGTCCACCGCTGGCGGCACTGGTCGCCGGGGCCGCCGTTCCGGTCTCGATCGTCATCGTGTTGCACTCCAGGTCGCGACATCGGACCCGCGCGGTCCCGTGGCGCGGTCACGGACAGGCGCACCGATTCCGTCCCCGCACGCGCGGGCGTGCGGGATCGACGATCGGACGAAAATCCGGCCGTGCGTCGGGGATCACGAGGGGGAGAACCGGCTCCGGATCCGCCCCGAAGCCGGAGGACGGGAAGGCCGGCGCGCGGCCGACCGTCCCGAAGGTGCCGTCAGGCCTCCTGCACGGCGAGCTTGCGTCGGGCGAGATCCTGCTTGGAGGGATAGACGTAGGGGCCCATCATCAGAATCAGCACCGCGGCGAGAACGAGCCCACCGGCGAACACCCAGAGCACCGGCACGTAGGATCCGGCCTTGTCGAAGCTGACGCCCATCACGAACGGACCGACACCGTTCGCCAGCATGAAGATGGCGAACAGGTAGCCGTAGATCTCGCCGAAGCTGCGCAGGCCGAGATAGCGCGAGATGAAGAAGGCGATCAGGTCGACCTCGGCGCCGATGCCGAGCCCCATCAGGACGGTGGCGACCGTCGCCATCGTCGTGTCGTGGGTCGACATCAGGAGCATGATGCCGAGGAGCGGCGTGACGATGAACACCACCGCCACGTAGGGCGCGAACATGCGGTCGAGCAGCCAACCGGCGAGCAGCCGGCCGGCGATCAGCGACAGGCCGGCCATCGACAGCGCCGTCGTCGCCATCTGCGGGGACACACCACGGTCCGTGAGCAGCGGCACGACATGCGTGATAGTGCCGTTGGCGGCCATGGCGAGCGCGAAGAACGGCACGACGAGGAGCCAGAAGTACTTGGTCTTCAGCGCCTCGCGGCCGGTCAGGCCGGGCAGCACCGCGGGCGCCTCGCCGGCCGCGGCGGCGAGTGCGCGGTCCGGCTCGCGCACCAGGAAGGCGACGGCCGGAATTGCGAACAGCACCGTGATCACACCGAGCCCGACATAGGCGCCGCGCCAGCCCACCACGCCGATCAGCGCCTGGGCGAATTGCGGAACCAGCGCGACGCCGAGCCCGACGCCCGCCATGGCGATGCCGAGGGCGAGGCCACGCCGGTCGTCGAAGGTCGCGACGATCGACTTCGAGTAGATCAGCGGCGTCTGCCCGGCGGCGGCGAGCCCCATCAGGCCGTAGATGGCGATGAACACGGCCGGCACGGCCGGGGTGAGCGACGCGGCCGCGACGATCAGGGCGAACAGGGTGATGAACGGCAGCGCGACGCGGCGGATGCCGTAGCGGTCGACGAGAATGCCGACCAGCGGCGTCATCAGGCCGGTGCAGACGAGGCCGATCACCATCGCCATCGACACGGTGCCACGGCTCCAGCCGAACTCCTCGCCGATCGGCTTGAGCAACACGCCGAACGTGAAGTGCATGATGGCGCCGTTGCCGACCAAGAGGCCGAGCACGGCACCGACGACGACCCACCACGGGTTCTTGAGCATGGTCTCGATCCTGGGTGCGAGGGCGTGATCAGGCGAGGCCGAGCAGCGTCTCGGCATTCCTCGAGGCGACCGCGACGCGGACGTCCTCGGGCAGCGCGACCGCGTCGAGGAAGTGACCGGCCTCGCCGGCGTCCTCGAACGGGTGGTCGGAGGCGAAGCAGACCCGGTCGGTGCCGAGCGCCGCCAGCGCGCAGGCGAGCGGCTCGGCCGAGCACATGCCCGAGGTCGTCACCGCGATGTTGCGCTTGATGTAGAAGGACGGCGGCTGCGGCAGCTTCACGCCGTACAGCTGCGCGCGGCTATCGAGCCGCCACAGCAGATAGGGCAGCGTCTCGCCGAGATGGCCGAGCATCAGCCGGGCGCCCGGATGGCGGTCGAACACGCCGCCGAAGACCAGCCGCAGGGCATGCGTGCCGGTCTCGACGCCCCACTCCCAGGTGGCGCGCTTGAGCCCGTAGGTGCCGGCGAGCGACGGCATGGTGGCGACCGGATCGGCCGGGTGCAGATAGACCCAGGTGTTCAGCGCCGCGGCGCGCTCCCAGAACGGCGCGTAGGACGGATCGTCGAGATAGCGGCCGAGCGTGTGGCCGTTCACCATGGCGCCGCGGAACTTCAGCTGCTCGACGCAGCGCTGCAGCTCGTCGGCCGCGGCGGTCGCGTCCTGCAGCGGCAGATGCGCGAAGCCGGCGTAGCGGTTTGGCTTCTTCGCCACCTCGGCGGCCAGGTAGTCGTTCGACGCCTTCGCCTTGGCGACGGCGCGGGCCGTGTCGGTCTCCACCTGTACGCCGGGACCGGCGATGCCGATCACCGACTTGGCGATTCCGGCCCGGTCCATCGACGCGATCCGGCGATCGCCGAAATCGGTCAGCGCATCGAGGAGGCGATCCCGCACCATCGCCGGGACGTCCGCCACGGTGGGGTGCCAATATTCGGCGAGGCTCGGGCAGAGAGCGTGCTCTTCGAGAGCGATCTTCGTGACCAAAGGGAAGCTCCGTTTATCCGTCGTTCGTCGGTCGGAGCGGAGGTCCGGAAGGGATTGCGGGCCGGGACCAGCCTCCGCAGTGTCCTGCGATACGGTTCGGCCGTATCAGATCGTGGTTTTATCAGCAAGGCGAGATCGACCGTGACGACCTCCGATCTTGTTTGCGATGCAGCGACCGCAGCGCACCACGGGCCACAGGGAACCCTCCCGATCTTTCTTATCAGGTTGTTCTTTCTGAGTATGTGCGGCGCGACATGACCGGGTCGCGCTGCCGGCGGAGCCGACGTCGCACGGCCCTCCGCATGAACACTTATCCGCTCGTCGAGAGGCGCGCCTGTACCGAAACGCAGGACAGTTTGTGCGGCGCTTGCAGCCCCGGCGGACGCCTCCAGGGCAACTGATCAGATCGCGATCGCGGCGGGACCGAATCTGCACGGCGCCGCGGTTTCCAGGCCTCCAGGGGCCGCGATCCGAGCGCCCGCGAAGGACCACGACGGCGCGGACCATCCCAGGACGACTACTTAGGTAGAGCTACGTCGGTTCCGCATGATGGTACATCGGCGCGCCTTCGGGTCCGCGGCCGAGCCGCCGACCGGTTCGGCGAAAGCCGCACCAGCCAAGCATTTCCCCGATCGCGACAGTGCCCTGCCCGGCCGCCCGTCGGAGCGTCCGCTGCGCTCCGGGGCGAGCGGCAGCGCCGCCTCGGCACGGCGCCGGTGATTGACCGAGATGCCCATTCTACAGTACAGCCGTATCACATTGCGGGCCTTCACGATGTCGAACTCTCACACAGGAGACGAACAATGCCGGTGATCCGGGGCGTGACGATGGAAGGCAATCTGGAGAACTCGATGGGGCTCGAGTTCTACGACCTCTCCCATCCGTTCGGCCTGCAGAAGCCGAACTGGCCGTATTTCCAGGACGTCCAGATCGAGCGCATCCACTACATGGCGAAGTCGGGCGTGCTGTCCCAGCGCATCACGACCAGCATGCACCACACCACCCATATCGACGCGCCGGCCCATGTGGTCGAGGGCACGCCGTTCATGGACGAGGTGCCGCTGCCGCACTTCTTCGGCTCCGGCATCGTCGTCTCGATCCCGAAGAAGCAGTGGGAGCCGATCGGCTACGACGACCTGGAGAAGGCCGCCGGCAAGCTGGTGCGCCCGCGCGACGTCGTCATCGTCAACACCGGCTGGCACGAGAAGTACGAGGACAGCGAGGAGTACTTCTGCCTGTCGCCCGGCTTCGTGAAGTCGGCCGGCGAGTGGTTCGTCGAGAAGAAGGTGAAGGTCGTCGGCCACGACACCCAGGCGAACGACCATCCGCTCGCCACCGCCATCGGTCCGCACCGCAACGGCCCGATCCACCCGCACCTCGCCGCCGAGTACAAGAAGTGGTCCGGCGGCCGCGACTGGAAGGACGACCATCCGGAGTGGGAGCCGGTGCACCGCCTCCTGTTCAAGAACGGCATTCTCGGCATCGAGAACGTCGGCGGCGAGATCGACAAGGTCACGGGCCGGCGCTGCACCTTCGCGATGTTCCCGTGGCGCTGGGAGCGCGGCGACGGTTGCATCATCCGCCTGGTCGCGATCGCCGACCCCAAGGGCACCTATCGCATCGAGTCCGGGGAGCGCTTCTGATGCAGGTCCGTCGCTTCTCCGAGCTGAAGACCTACGACGCGCCGAACCACCGCGGCTGCATGCCGCTGCGGGTGTTCGGCGCCGAGGCGGGCGGCACCACGGGCGTGGTGGTCGGCATCTCCCATTTCCTCCCCGGCGGGGGCGCCGGCCCCGACGCCTCGCCGCCCGAGAAGGTCTACTTCGTTCTGGCCGGCGAGCTGACCGTCATCGTCGACGGCAAGGAGACGGTGCTGAAGCAGAACGACGCCTGCACGATCGCACCCAACGAAAGCCGCGAGATCATCAATCGCGGCAACGACGTCTGCACCATCCTGGTGGCGGTCGCCGCCCCCAAAGCCTGAGTCGAGCCGAGACGTCGCGGCGGCGGAGGGGTCCGGGGACGCGCAAATGCGTCGCCGGGCTCTCCGCCGGCGGCGACCGCTGCTCCCCGCCGGGAGCGTCGTCCATGGAGGACGCATCATGTCCGAGGACTTCCTGAAGAATCCGCTGTCGTTGTTCGACGTGCGCGGCAAGACCGCGATCGTCACCGGCGCCTCGGGCGCGTTCGGCGCGCTCGCCGCCAAGGTGCTGGCCGGCGCCGGCGCCAAGCTGGTGATCGCCGCCGGCAACATCGCCGAGCTCGACAAGGTGGCGCACGAGTGCCGGGCACTCGGCGCCGAGGTGAAGCCGGTGGGGCTGCGCCCGAGCAACGAGAAGAACTGCGACGCCATCGTCGCCGCCGCGGTCGAGGCCTTCGGCCGGCTCGACATCCTGGTCGTCGGCTCCGGCAAGAACGACGTCGCCAAGATCGGCGACATGACGCCCGACCGCTTCGAGGACGTCATGGACGCCAACGTCACCCAGTCGTGGCTCATGGCGCGTTCGGCGTCCCGGCAGATGCTCGCGCAAGGGCACGGCGGCAAGATCATCCTGATGTCGTCGGCCCGCGGCCTGCTCGGCCATCCTGCCGGCTACACGGCTTATTGCGCCTCGAAGTCCGCCGTCGACGGCATCACCAAGGCGCTCGGCTGCGAGCTCGGGCCCACGGGCATCACGGTCAACGCCATCGCCCCGACGGTCTTCCGCTCGGCCCTGACGGCGTGGATGTACGAGGACACCGAGAAGGCACGCGGCGTCCGCCCGGCGTTCCTGGCCCGCGTGCCGAAGGGCCGGCTCGGCGAGCCGTCCGACCTCGCCGGTCCCCTGCTCTTCCTCGCCTCGGCCGCGTCCGACTTCTACACCGGACACATCCTCTACGCCGACGGCGGCTACACGGCGGGCTGACCATGAGCGGGACAGCGCGCGAGCCGGCGCAACGACCGATGCGCATCGCCGTCATCGGCGCCGGCCTGATGGGGCACGGAATCGCCCAGGTGTTCGCGCTCGCCGGCCACGGCGTCACGATCACGGACGCGCACGCGCCGACGCTGGCGAGTGTGCTGTCCCGCGTCGAGGCGAACCTGATCGACCTCGGCGAGGACGTTTCCGCCGTGAAGCGGATCCGTCTCGCCGAGACTCTCGCGGACGCGGTGCGTGACGCCGACTTCGTCGTCGAGGCGGCGCCCGAGAACCTCGCGCTCAAGCGCAAGCTTTTCGCCGAGGTGGAAGCCGTGGCGCCGGCGACCACGGTGCTCGCCAGCAACACCTCGGTGATCCCGATCTCCGAGATCATGCGGACCCTGACGCGCCGCGAGCGCGCCGTCGGAACGCATTGGTGGAACCCGCCCTTCCTGGTGCCGCTCGTCGAGGTGATCGGCACCGAATGGACGTCGGATGCCACCATGACGTTCACGATGGACTTGCACGCGCGGGCCGGCAAGACGCCCGTGCACGTCAAGAAAGACGTGCCGGGCTTCGTCGGCAACCGGCTCCAACATGCCTTGTGGCGCGAGGCGGTGTCGCTGGTCGAGCACGGCATCTGCGACGCCGAGACGGTCGACACGGTGATCAAGGCGAGCTTCGGCCGCCGTCTCGCCGTTCTCGGCCCGTTGGAGAACGCCGACCTCGTCGGCACGGATCTCACGCTCGCGATCCACCAGACGGTGCTGCCGGCCATCGAGTCGCGGCCCGGACCGTCGCCCTATCTCGAGACGCTGGTGAAGGAGGGCCGCCTCGGCATGAAGTCGGGCGAAGGCTTCCGCCGCTGGACGCCCGAGGAGCAGGCCGCGCTGAAGAAGCGGGTCGTCGATCACCTGAAGAAACAACGCTAGTCCCGCACCCGGGGCGCCGCCCGCGTCCCCGCACGACGGGGACGGACCGACGTCCGGCGGCTCAGCGAGACGCTCGCCGGACCAAGAGCAACAAGAAGCCGCACAGCGGCCGCTGGCCCGAGACACTCGGAGGAAGACATGAAATGGGAGATTCTCGTCGGCGTTCTGGCCTATGAGCTGATCGTCATCGTCGGGCTCGGTCTCTATTTCTCCGCGCGGGAGAAGCACGCCTCGGAAGGGGGCTTTCTCCTGTCCAATCGTGATCTGCCCTACTACGTCGTCGCCGTGACGCTCGCCCTGACGGTGCTGGGCACGCCGCACATCTTCGGCGTGTTCGAGATGACCTGGTTCATCGGGGCGAGCAGCATCTGGTTCGGCTTGGCGCACGCCGTTCTTCTGGTCGTCACCTGTACGTCCACGGCCCTGTGGGCCCGCCGGCTGCAGGTCACCTCGATGCCCGAAATGCTGGCCCTGATCTTCGGCGAGACGCCTCGCCTGATGGTCGGCTGCGTCATGTCCGGACTGATCTGGGGGATTCTCACGCTCGAATCCCAGGGCGTCGGCATCGTCTTCGCCACCGTCACGGGCGTGACCATCCAGCAGGGCGCGATCCTCGGCGGCATCCTCGGGATTCTCTACGTGGTGCTGGCGGGCATGAAGGAGATCGGCTGGGTCAACCTGATCAATTGCGCCGTCATGTATGTCGGCCTGGTGATCGCCATGATCTATCTGACGCTCGGCCTGCCGGCCGGCGGCTGGGAGGCGGTGTCGGACTTCTACGTCCGCCAGGACCAGGCCCACATGTTGTCTTTGTTCGGCACCCCCGAGGTGCTTTGGACCTTCGCGCTCAGCATCGTGCTGTCGACCACGTTCTGCCAGTCGGTGAGCCAACAGCTCATCCAGCCGGCGATGGCGGCCAAGAGCGAGGAGGCGATCCGTAAGTCGCTGTGGATCGCAGTGCCGCTCAACGGCGTGTTCTGCGTGTTCATCGCCTGCATCGGGCTCGCCGCGAAGGCCGATCCGGCCTTCAACGGTCTCGGGCCCAAGCTCGCGGCGCCCACCATGCTGCTGACGATGCTGCCGGGCTGGCTGGTCGCCTGGCTGATGGCGTCGCTGCTCGCCGCGGTGCTGTCGAGCTTCGCCATGGCCGTCATGGCGCCGGCGACGATCTTCACGATCGACGTCTACAAGAACTTCTTCAATCCCGCGGCCGGAGAGGCCGATGAACGGCGCGTGACCCGGATCATGATCCTCGTGCTCGGGGTTGCCGCGTTCCTGGTCGCGGCCTACCTGCCGCCGATCGTGCAGGCGATGAACTGGCTGTTCGCCTGGATGACCCCGGTGTTCTGGCTGATCATCATCGGCCTGTTCTGGAAGCGGTCCTCGACGGCCGCCGTGTGGACCCTGGCGGTGTCGTGGATCCTCAACGGCCTGTGGTCGTTCTCGTCGCTGCCGGCGTTGATCGGGCTCGACGGCACGCCGAACGTCTACGCGACGCTCGTCTCCGGCCTCGTCCTCGGCATCGGCCTGACGGCGGTATGCGACGGACTCCCGGGCCTGTTCCGGTCCGTCGCGGCGGCGCCGCGACCCGAGCCGGCATGAGAGTGGAGGGAACGATGCTGTTCTGGACGCTGATGGTGCAGACGGTCGTGTTCATCGTCGTCGTCACCGCGATCGGAGCGTTCTTGTCGAATCTGGCCCGCGGCCGCGACGTGTCGCGCAAGTGAGGGAGGCCGTGATGGGTCTCGAGGCGAATTGGATGATCATGGTGATGGGGCTGATGCTGGTCTATGCCGGCGCCATGGTGGTGGGACTCGCGATGAAACGCACGAGATAAGCCCCGTCCGGCGAGCGGGACGACGACGTCCCGTCCGCCGGACGCCGGTGATTCAACGAGGAGAATAGAATGTCGAAACTGATCATCACGGCCGCCGTCACCGGGTCGGTGCATACGCCGAGCATGTCGCCCTATCTGCCGGTGACCCCGGACGAGATCGCGAACGATGCCGTCACGGCCGCGAAGGCCGGCGCCGCGATCGTCCATGTGCACGCGCGCGACCCGCGGACCGGCAAACCCTCCGCCGACCCGACGCTCTACGAGGAGATCGTCAAGAAGATCAGCGCCCGCACCGATGCGCCGATCTGCATCACCACGGGCGGCTCCAAGGAGATGACGGTCGCCGACCGCGCCCGCTCGGTGGCGTTGCTGAAGCCCGAGCTCGCCTCGCTCAACACCGGCTCGATGAACTTCGCGTTCCATCCGCTCGCCGACAAACTGAAGGAGCCGAAGCACGATTGGGAGGTGCCGTTCATCCGGGCAACGGACGACTGGATCTTCCCGAACACCTTCAAGACGCTCGCCGAGTTCGCGACGTTCATGACCGCGGCCGGCACCAAGCCGGAGCTCGAGGTCTACGATGCCGGCATGCTGTCCAACGTGCAGTTCCTGCTGACGACCGGCGTGCTGAAAGCCCCGATCCATCTGCAGTTCGTGCTCGGCATCCTGGGCGGCATGCAGGCGACCGTTCCGAATCTCGTGTTCCTGCACGAGTCCGCCTGCCGGATGATCGGCGAGAAGAACTTCACCTGGTCGCTCTCGGCGGCCGGCCGCGCCCAGCTCCCGATGATGGCGACCGCCATGGGCATGGGCGGCAACGTCCGGGTCGGCCTCGAGGACAACCTCTACCTCGCCCCCAAGGTGCTGGCGAAGTCGAGTGCCGAGCAGGTCGAGCGGATCATGACGATCGCGGCGGCGCTCAGCATCCCGGTCGCGACGCCCGCCGAGGCGCGGCAGATCCTGGGCCTCAAGGGCGCGGACGCCGTCGGCTGGGCCGCCGGTCAGGCGGCCTGACGAGCCTTCGAGCCGATCGGCCGTTCGTCGTCTCTCTCCACCGGAAGAGCGTGCAGACTTGCTGAGGTCGTCCCGGGGCGGCGCGCGAGCGCCGAGCCCGGGATCCATACGCCCTGTCTAGGGTGAGCTACCTGCACCGGGATTATGGATCCCGGGCTCGCGAACCTTCGATTCGCAACCCGGGATGACGCTCAGACGAAAGAGCCTCGTCGTGTGGACCACGGCGAGGCTCCCTTCGTTCATGACCAAGATCACGTGTGTCGGCCGCATCACGCGACCGCGCGGGTCTCCGCGATGTCGATCACCGGCACGCCGACGCGCGAGAGCAGACGGTGCAGGGTCTCGATCTCGGCCCGGCTCGGCTTGGGCATCGGCGCCCGCATGAACGGGTTCGGGATCAGCCCGGCGATCCAGGTCGCGGTCTTGTAACGGATGTGGAGGCGACCCATGTCGGCGACGTAGTCGTGCAGCTCGGAGAGGCCGCCGTCCCAGATCTCGCGCGCCTTGACGACGTCGTTGCGATCCCACGCCTCGAGATGGTCCATCATCGGCTCGAGCGCGAAGTTCCAGAAACCCGACAGCGTGCCGTCGAACAAGCCGGTCGCCTTGTACTCGTGCCAGCGCGACGCCAGCGCCCCCATGATCGCGACGTGCCGGTCGAGCGAGCGCAGGCCCTTCGCGATCAGCCTGAACCCGTCGTACATGTAGGTCATCTTCCAGCCGACGATGTTGGGCACCTCGCGGCAGATCCGCAACGTCGCACCGAGCGGCAAGCCCGGATAGAACGGCGGCTTGGCGCCACCGACCGGATGGGTGACGATCGGCAGGTCGACGGCGCGGTCCTGGGCGACGATCTGGTCGAGCCAGATTTCCGGATAGCCGTCGGCATCCCAGCACGAGGTGACGTCCTGCGCACCGCCGGGCGGCGTGACGAAGATGCCGTCGACGCCGAGCGCCTTGCAGTCCTTGGCGGTCTCCACCGTCTCCTCGGTGGTCAGCGCCCAGGTGCCGGCGATCAGCGGCACCTTGCCGTTGTTCTCCTCCTGGGCGATCTCCAGCACGCGGCGCTTCTCGGCGCGGGTGAGATAGAAAATCTCGCCCGCCTCCGGGTTGATGCACAGGCCGCCGCCCATCCTCACGAAGCGCTCGTTGTCGAGGAAGTGGCGCAGGAAGCGGCGGTAGGCCGCCTCGTCGATCTTCATGTGCCGGTCGTAGGGCAGCAGCGTCGCCACGTAGAGGTGGTCGCCGACGGTCTTTTCGATGGTCATGGCTTGGTCCTGATGATGGTCCGGAGTCCGGGTGAAAGTATGGTGGCGGTCAGGGCGAGATCTCCTCCAGCACGCGGCCCTTCGTCTCGATCGCGAAGACCGCCGTGATCACGGCCGCGAATGCGGCGACGAGACCGAAAGCGAGGAACACGGCCTCGAGACCGATGCCGATCATGGCGCCGACGATGCTCGGCCCGATCATCGAGGCGAAGCGCAGCCATGCCGTCGCGGTGGAGACCGCGATGGCGCGGGCGCGGGTCGGATAGAGTTCGGGCGTGTAGAGATAGACGCCGATCGACAGCACCGAGGAGAAGAAGAACGCGGTGCTCACCAGCACGAGGACACGGACCGGGGTGCCGGCGCCGATCAACCAGAGCGCGCACAGCGCCGTCGCGGCGCCCGCGAAGGCGAGCGCGAACCACGGCCGCCGGCCCAGCCGATCGATGCTGAGCGCACAGGTGAGCGTGCCGCACAGGCCGACCACCTGGGTGATCAGGCCGTATTGGAGCGCATCCTCGAGCGAGAGGTGGAACACGGTGCGGTAGATGGTCGGCAGCCAGACCGTCAGACCGTAGGTGATCAGGTAGGCGGAGAACCAGATCGTCCACACCACGAGCGTCCGGCGCAGATAGCGCGGGCCGAACAGGTCGCTCCAGGACGCCGGCTTGTCGTGCGACGCAGAAACCGGCTCGGGCCGCGGCAGCGGCGCGCCGGTCGCCTTCTCGGTCGCGCGCTCGATATAGGCGAGCGCCCGCTCGGCCTCGTCGAAACGGCCGCGGGTCGCCAGCCAGCGCGGCGATTCCGGCAGGATGCGCTGCATGAACACGACCAGGATGGCCGGGATCGCGCCGATCAGGAACATGTAATGCCAGCCGAGATGCGGCACGATCCAGCGCCCGAGCAGGCCGGAAGCGACGAGACCGACCGGGAAGATCACCTCGTAGAGCAGCACGAAGCGGCCGCGCCCCTTCGCCTTGGCGATCTCGCTGATGTAGACGGCGGCGATCGGCACCTCGCCGCCGAGGCCGAGCCCCTGCAGGGTGCGGAACACGAGGAGCGACTCGTAGCTCCAGGCGAACGCGCAGGCGAGGCTCATGGCGGCGAACAGAAGCACGGCCCAGATCATCGCCTTCACCCGGCCGTGGCGCTGGGCGAGCCAGCCGAAGGCGAGTGCACCGACGAGCTGGCCGAGATAGCCGACCGAGATCATCAGGCCGATCTGCGGCGACGAGAGCTTCCACAACGGCGCCAGCACGGGCAGCACGAAGGCGATCGCCAGCGCGTCGAAGGCGTCGAAGAAGGTCGCGGTTCCGATGATGACACGCGCCTTCACGTGCCAGGTCGAGATGGGCAGCCGTTCGATGCGCGAGACAATGTCGTCCTGTCTCGCGCGGTCGTCGACCGTGGCGTGCGTCAACATGGTCTACTCCTGAAGCGGTCTTGTTTTGCCGGGACGGCGCAGCGTTCGGGGGTGAGACGAGGCTCGAGGGCGTTTCCGGAGCCGACGCTAGCCCTGCTTTCTCGGGACGAGAATTCATGTATTGGTCATGGCGGAATGAACACCATTCATTGTGCGGTGCGTCATGAACTTGCGCTCGGTCGATCTCAACCTGCTCGTCGCGTTCGATGTGCTGGTCACCGAGCGCAACGTGACTCGGGCAGCCGACAAGCTCGGGGTGACGCAATCGGCGCTCAGCCATGCCCTGCGGCGCTTGAGAACCTTGTTCGGCGATCCGCTGCTGACGCGCGGGCCGCACGGCATGGAGCCGACCGAAGTCGCGCTGGAGCTCGTCCAGCCGGTTCGGGACGTGCTGTCCGACATCCATTCGGTGCTGACGGCCAGAGCCGCTTTCGATCCGGCGACCACACGACGCTCGTTCTCGCTGTCGATGAGCGATGCGATGAGCGTCGAGGTTCTGCCCACGATCGTGCGCCATGTCAGGTCGCAGGCGCCGGGTATCGATCTCGTGGTGAGCACGTCCGGCCCGCGCGCCACCTGCATCCGTATCGCCGAGGACGAGGTGGATCTCGCCGTCGGGGTGTTCCCGGAAGTGCCTCCGGAGATCCGCTCTCAGGAGCTCTACCGCGACAGACTGGTGTGTGTCGCCGACCGCCGTCACCCGCTGCTTCGACGCGGCCGCATGGACGAGCGATCCTATCTCTCCTGCCCGCACGTCACGGTCGCCCCGAACCTCGAGTCCGGAATCCAGATCGACACGATCCTCGCGGCCATGGGCCTCGATCGCCGGGTGATGGCGACGGTCTCGCACTACATCGCGGTCCCGGCGCTCGTGCGCGACACGGACCTGATCGCGCATTCACGTCGACGTCTGGTGGGCTTGCTGCCCGGCTCGGCCGGGCTCGTGGCGTTTCCGATCCCGGTTCCGATCCGGGTTCCCGAGCTCAGCTTCGTCCAGCTCTGGCATCGGCGTCACGAGCGCGATCCCGGGCACCGATGGCTGCGGAACCTCGTCGGAGACGCGATCCGGAGCCTCGATCGAAAGAGCGGCAAAGGACGTCGCGCGGAACTCGGCATGCGCGATTGACGCATCGTCGCTCGCGGCCGCTTCGCCCCCCCCTGCGCGCCGACGACATCGACCGGAGGACCGCACGCGCCCGGCACGCGCACAGCCAGCCCGTGGCCCCGGGGAACGATCGATGCGGCGTGCGTGCAGAAGAAAGAACAAAGACGTCGCGCGCGACGGTCACACGACCACGACGTCGCTATTTCGCCGAACGCCTTGAGATCCGCCCCTCCGTAGGCCTCTCTTGATGTCCAGGCGGCCGCGCCGAGCGCTTCGGCGGCCGCCGCGGGCCGCGTGCGCGCAAGGGCGCGTCTCCCGGTCCGCCCCCTCCGCACGAGGACAGTTCGATGGCGCGGTTTCGCTACTTTCCGGTCTCCTACGACGTCGCCGGACGCATCGTGGTGGTCGTCGGCGACGGCGAGCCGGCGCTGCTGAAGCTGCGGTTGCTCGTGCGGACCGAAGCGCGGCTGATGCTGTATGCGAAGACGCCGATGCCGGCGCTGACCGAGTTCGCCGCCGCGCACGGGGTCACGCTCGTCGCGGGGCCGCCGACCACGGAGGCACTGGGGGGAGCCGCGCTCGTGTTCGTCGCCACCGGTGACGACCAGGAGGATACCCGGCTCGGCACGCTCGCGCGGCAGTGCGGCGTGCCCGTCAACGTCGTCGACCGACCCCACCTGTGCGATTTCGCGACGCCCGCGATCGTCGACCGCGCGCCGCTGTCGGTCGCCGTCGCGACCGACGGACACGCGCCGGTGCTGGCCCAGATGGTGCGGGCCAAGATCGAGGCTCTCCTCCCGCCGGCCTTCGGGCGGCTCGCGACGCTCGCCGGAGCGGTGCGCGAGACCGTGCTGCTGCGATTGCCGGACAACGCCGCGCGCCGACGCTTCTGGTCGGCGCTCTTGTCCGGCCGCGCTGCCGCTCTCGCGCTCGCCGGCGAGGAGGAGCGTGCCCGCGTGTTCGCCCTCGCGACGCTCGCCGACGCGCAGAGGTCGATCGCACCGAGCGGAAAGGTGTTCCTGGTGGGCGCCGGCCCGGGCGCCCCCGATCTGCTCACCGTGCGGGCCCATCGCCTGCTGGCGGAGGCCGACGTGATCGTCCACGACGCGCTGGTGCCGGACACGGTTGTCGCCATGGGTCGGCGCGACGCGATGCGCATCGCGGTCGGCGGGCACGAGGAGCCGGCGTCGGTGGCGGAGTCGGACGTCGCTGCACTGCTGGTGCGGCTCGCCCGCGAGGGCCGCCGCGTCGTGCGTCTCGAGGTCGGTGACCCGATCGTGTCCGGCGACGCCCGCCAGGTGATCGCGACGCTGCGCGCCGCCGGCGTCGATCACGAGATCGTCCCGGGCCTTGCGGCGAGGCGCGACACCGTCACCGACCATGGCAGGACCGGCGACGTCGCGCCGGCCGCCGCCTGACGAGGTTCGGATGTCGAAGCGCCCGAAGACGTTCCAGCCGGTGGTCGCGACCGCCAACGACCTCTCGACCGGCGTCGTCGTGTTCCGCCGCCGCGACGGCGCCTGGTCTCGCGACATCGCCGTGGCCGCGATCGCCGCGACGCCGGAGCAGGCCGAGGCGCTGCTCGCCGCGGCCCGCGCCGACCAGGACGACCGCCCTCGCGTCGTCGACGTCGCGTTGATCGAGGTGGTGCGCGACGGGGACTTCGTGCGCCCCGCCGCCCTGCGCGAGCTGATCCGCACCACCGGACCGACCATCGTGCTGCCCGCCGACGTTCCGCAGTCCGGCGCGCCCGCCGCCTCCCGCAACCCCGGCGCCTGAACCGGAGGAGCCCGATGTATCGCTACGACGAGTTCGATCGAGACTTCGTCCACGAGCGCGTCGCGGAGTTTCGTGATCAGGTCGCGCGACGGCTGTCCGGCGCGCTGACCGAGGACCAGTTCAAGCCGCTGCGGCTGATGAACGGCGTCTATCTGCAGCTGCACGCCTACATGCTGCGGATCGCCATTCCCTACGGCACGCTGTCGTCGCGCCAGCTCCGCCTGCTCGCGACGATCGCGCGCGACCACGACCGCGGCTACGGCCACTTCACCACGCGGCAGAACCTGCAGTTCAACTGGATCGCCCTCGAGGAGGTGCCCGACATCCTGGAAAAGCTCGCGGGCGTCGAGATGCACGCGATCCAGACCTCGGGCAACTGCATCCGTAACGTGACGGCCGACCACTTCGCCGGCGCCGCCGCCGACGAGGTCGCCGATCCACGGCCCTATGCCGAGATCCTGCGGCAGTGGTCGTCGCTGCATCCGGAGTTCACGTTCCTGCCGCGAAAGTTCAAGCTCGCCGTGACGGGCGCGCCGCACGATCGCGCCGCGATCCAGACGCACGACATCGGCCTGCAGGTGACGCGCGACGCCTCGGGCGCGCTGGGTTTCGTGGTGTTCGTCGGCGGCGGCCAGGGCCGCACCCCGATGATCGCGCGAAAGCTCCGCGACTTTCTTCCCGAGGGCGATCTGCTCGCCTACTGCGAAGCGATCCTGCGCGTCTACAACCTGGAGGGCCGGCGCGACAACAAGTACAAGGCGCGCATCAAGATCCTGGTGCACGAGACCGGCGAGGCCGCGTTCAAGGACGCCGTCGAGGCGGAGTTCGCACAGCTGAGGGGCAAGACGTTGCGGCTGCCGGCCGACGAGGTGGCGCGCATCCGCGACTACTTCGCCCCGCCCGCCTTCGCGACGCTGCCGCCCCGTTCCGCCGTGTTCGACCGCGCCGTCGCGAGCGACCCGGAGTTCGCCCTCTTCGCCGCCCGCAACGTGCACGATCACAAGATGCCCGGCTATGCGATCGTCACGGTGTCGCTGAAGCCCATCGGCGCCCCGCCCGGCGACGCCACCGCGGCGCAGATGGAGGCCGTGGCCGACATCGCGGCACATTATTCCTTCGACGAGATCCGGGTGAGCCACGAGCAGAACCTGGTGCTGCCGCATGTCCGGCGCGACGACCTGCCGGCCGTGTTCGCCGCGCTGCGCGCCGCCGGGCTCGCGACCCCGAACGCCGGCCTCGTCACCGACATCATCTCGTGTCCGGGGCTCGACTATTGTGCTCTCGCGACCGCCCGCTCGATCCCGATCGCGGAGCGGATCTCGCAGCGTTTCGCCGATCTCGACCGCCAGCACGACATCGGCGACCTGAAGATCAAGATCTCCGGCTGCATCAACGCCTGCGGCCATCATCACGTCGGCCACATCGGCATCCTCGGCCTCGAGCGCAAGGGCGAGGAGTTCTACCAGATCACGCTCGGTGGCTCCGGCGACGAGACCTGCGCGATCGGGGAGATCGTCGGCCCGGGCTTCTCGTCGACGACGATCGTCGATGCGGTCGAGACCGTGGTCGACACGTATCTGGCCTTGCGCACCTCGCCGCAGGAGACGTTTCTGGCCGCCTATCGCCGCATCGGCGAAGCCCCGTTCCGGGAGGCTCTCTATGCCGCTGCGGGCTGAGACGACACGGGCCGAGATGGGCGACGGCGGCCTCGCGGAAACGCTCGCGGCCGCGTGGGTCGAGGCCACGCCGCAGGAGATCGTCCGCGCGGCGCTGGAAGAATTCGCCGGCCGCATCGCGCTCGTCTCGTCGTTCGGGGCCGACGCGGCCGTGCTGCTGCACATGGTCGCGCAGATCGATCCGGCGACCCCGGTGGTGTTCGTCGACACGCTGCGATTGTTCCCGGAGACCCTCGCCTATCGCGATACGCTGATCGCGACGCTCGGCCTGACCGACGTTCGCATCGTGAGACCGGATGCGGCCCAGATCACACGGCGCGATCCCGATCTCGCCCTCGCGGGCCGCGATCCCGACGCCTGCTGCGGCATTCGCAAGGTCGCGCCGTTCGAGCAGGCGATCACGCCGTTCGCGGCTTGGCTCAACGGCCGGCGGCGCGATCAGGGCGCGAGCCGCGCCGCGATCGCCGCGGCCGAGTGGGACGGCGCGCGCGTGAAGATCAACCCGCTCGCGGCGTGGACCTCGGCCGACGCCACCGCCTATCGCCACGCGCACGATCTGCCCGAGCACCCCCTCACGGCGCAGGGTTACCCGTCGATCGGCTGCGTTCCGTGCACGTCACGGGTCGACGCCGGCGAGAACGGCCGCGCGGGGCGCTGGCGCGGCTTCGAAAAGACCGAATGTGGGCTGCACACACGGCGCATCGGCGTCGCCGCAAGCACGGATTCCTGATCATGCCGATCTTTCGCCATGGCACCTTCGTCGACGACGACTGGCAGATCCCGGCCGACGACGAACCGATACCCGAGGCCGGCAAGGTCGCGCTGTCGAAAGCCCGATATCTCGTCGAGCGTGCGGCGCTGTCGCGGCGCGACGCCGCTATCGGCGTCGTGCTCACCGCCGGCGACACGCTCGACGACATCGTCGCGGCGCTGCCGCGGCTCGCCCTCGTCGTGATCAGGATCCCGAAATACTTCGACGGACGCCCCTACTCCCTCGCGAGATTGCTGCGCGACCGTCACGGCTTCGCGGGCGAAGTCCGCGCCGCCGGCGACGTGCTGCGCGACCAGATCGCGCTGATGCTGCGTGCCGGCTTCGATTCCTTCGACGTGACTCATCCCGGCACGATCGAGGCGCTGCGGGAAAAGCGCATCGTCGCGGTCCGCCATCATTACCAGCCCGCCTCGGCCGAGGCGTCCGAAACCCAGCCGGACGACCGCCCGTGGCGGCGCGTCTCGGCCGCGCTCTTCTGAGGGTCGCCATGCGTGCCGCCGAAAGCCTCGCCGAACGCCCCCTGGATCCGCTCCGCACCGAGCGAGCGCCCGCCCCCGCACGGCCCCCGACGACCGAGCCGCGGGCACACCTGTCGCCGCACCTGAAGACGCTCGAGGCCGAGGCGATCTTCATCATGCGCGAGGTCGCGGCCGAATTCCGCAATCCCGTGATGCTCTACTCGGTCGGCAAGGACTCCTCGGTGATGCTCCACATCGCCCGCAAGGCGTTCTTCCCGGGACGCCCGCCCTTCCCGCTCCTGCACATCGCGTCGGGCTGGGATTTTCGCGAGGTCATCACCCATCGCGACCGTATGGCGGCGCATTACGGGCTCGACCTGCTCGTCCACACCAACGCGCACGCCGCGGCCGCCGGGGTCAATCCGTTCGACACCGAGACGGGCGAGTATTCGCGGCTGATGCTGACCGAGGCGCTCAAGACGGCACTCGACGCGCACGGCTTCGACGCCGCTTTCGGTGGAGCACGACGCGACGAGGAGAAAGCGCGCGCCAAGGAGCGCATCTTCTCGCACCGGCGCGGCCATGTCTGGGATCCGCGCAATCAGCGGCCCGAGCTGTGGAGGCTGTTCAACACGCGGCTGGCGCCGGGCGACACGATGCGGGTGTTCCCGCTCTCCAACTGGACCGAGCTCGACGTGTGGGACTACATCCGGGCCGAGAGCATACCCGTGGTGCCGCTCTACTTCGCGGCCGAGCGCGGCGTGGTGATCCGCGACGGCGCGCTGCTGGTCGTCGACGACGAGCGGATGCGGTGGCGCAAGGGCGAACGGCTCGAGACGCGCCGCGTGCGGTTCCGCACGCTCGGCTGCTGGCCGCTGACCGGCGCGGTCGAATCCGACGCCGCCGATCTGGACGGCATCATCACGGAAATCGTCGCATCGCGAGTCTCCGAGCGCAACGGCCGGCTGGTCGACGGCGCCTTGCAGGCCTCGATGGAAGCCAAGAAGCGCGAGGGTTACTTCTGATGCCGACCGCTCTCCGATCCGCCGTGGCCGCAGCGGCCGCCGTCACGGCCCCTGCCGCCGACAGCCTTCCGGTGCGCGCGCGCGGAGCGCTGCGCTTCATCACCTGCGGCTCGGTCGACGACGGCAAGTCGACGCTGATCGGCCGCCTGCTGCACGAGGCGCAAGGCGTGCTGGACGACCAGCTCGCGACCGTGACACACGACAGCCGCCGATTCGGCACCACGGGCGAGGATGTCGACTTGGCGCTGCTGCTCGACGGTCTCGAGGCCGAACGCCAGCAAGGCATCACCATCGACGTCGCCTACCGGTTCTTCACGACCGGGCGGCGCGCCTTCGTGGTCGCCGACACGCCGGGACATGCGCAGTATACCCGCAACATGGCGACCGGTGCCTCGACCTCTGACCTCGCCGTTCTGCTGGTCGATGCCCGGAAAGGCCTCCTGGAGCAGACGCGGCGGCACGCCGCGATCGTGTCGCTGCTCGGGATTCGCCACGTCGTGCTGGCGATCAACAAGATGGATCTGGTCGGCTGGTCGCAGCTTCGTTTCGCCGAGCTGGTGGCGGCGTTCCGTGACTTCGCGGCGCCTCTCGGCTTCCGCACGGTGACACCGATCCCGCTGTCGGCGCGCTTCGGCGACAACGTCGCGCGACCGAGCCCGAACGCGCCCTGGTTCGACGGGCCCACCCTGCTCGACCATCTCGAAACCGTGGCGATCGCCGACGAGGGCGAGGCGGACGTCCGCTTTCCGGTGCAGTGGGTGAGCCGGCCGAACGCGGATTTTCGCGGTGCCGCCGGCACGGTCGCGAGCGGCCGCATCGCGGTCGGCGACCCGCTGGTCGTCGCCGCCTCGGGACGATCGACGCGCGTCGCCCGCATCGTCACCATGGATGGCGATCTCGATGTCGCGAGCGCGGGCGACGCCGTCACCCTCACCTTCACGGACGAGATCGACATCGGGCGCGGCGACGTGCTGGTGCCGCCGCGGGCGCGGCCGGCCGTGACGCGACGTTTCTCGGCCGACCTCGTGTGGATGATCGACGAGGAGATCGAGGCCGGTCGGAACTATCGCCTGAAGATCGGCACCGCCACGGTCGCGGCGACCGTCACGCGCATCGCCGACCGGCTCGATCTCGCGAGCCTCGGCCGGGTGCCGGCCGATCGGCTCGCGCTCAACGCCATCGGCCGCGTCCATGTCGAGACCGCCGTGCCGGTGGCGATCGACCCTTATACGGAGAACCGCTCGACCGGCGCCTTCATCCTGATCGACCGCGCGACCCATGCGACCGCCGCGGCCGGGCTGGTGGTGGGACCGCTCGGCGCCGCGCGCGACGTGCACGTCCATGCGGGGGCCGTCGCGCCGTCGCTGCGCGCCTTCGTGAAGGCGCAAGCGCCGCTCGCCGTGTGGCTCACCGGCCTGCCCGGCTCCGGCAAGTCGACCATCGCGGATCTGGTCGAGCGCCGCCTCGTCGCGCTCGGCCATCACACCATGCTGCTCGACGGCGACAATGTCCGGCAGGGCCTCAATGCCGACCTCGGATTCGACGCGGCGTCACGCGCCGAGAACGTGCGACGCGTCGGCGAGGTGGCGAAGCTGATGACCGACGCAGGACTGATCGTGCTGGTGTCGCTGGTGTCGCCGTTCCGCGCCGACCGCGACAAGGTCGCGGCCCTGCTCGGGCCCGATCGGTTCCTCGAGGTGTTCGTCGACGCGAGCCCGGAGACGTGCCGGTTGCGCGACCCGAAGGGCCTCTACGCCAAAGTGGACGCCGGCCGGATCGTGAACTTCACCGGACGTGACCAGCCCTACGAGCCCCCGCTCGCCCCGGCCCTGGTGCTGCCGACGGACACGATCGCCCCGGAGATCGCCGCCGAGCGCCTCGTCCAAGCGATCCTCGAGCGGGTGCGCCCGCAGCCGACGAGCGCACTCGACGGCGCCCAGCTCTGAAAAGCGCCCCGACGACGCCCGACGTCGTCGGGGCCGTCGGGGCCGTCGGCGATGGGCGGCGCGACACCGGAGCCGTCAGAACACCGGCACCGGCTCGATGCGCAGGCTGTCGGCCGACGCCGACGACCGCGCTGCGGCGAGGTGACGGACGAGATCGGCCCCGATGTCGTCGAGCGACGCGCCGGGGCGCGGGGCCGGGCTGGTGGAGAGGCGCGGATCGGCGCTGTCCAGCCAATCGAGACACCACTGCGCGCCGTCGTGACGGAGCGTGCCCTGGATGTCGCCGTTCCAGGTGACCAGCCAGATCCCGAGCGTCCAGTCGCGGACGAAGCCGATCGACATCGCCTCGACGGCGCGACGGAGTTCCGACAGCCCGCGGACGATGCGGGCGGACAGGTCGACGAGGGCGATGCGGCTCGCGGTCATGACCGGAAGTTTGCAGCCGGCGCCTCTTGTCGGCAACGCGCAGGACTTTGTTATTTTCGGGCTCGCCGGAGAAGATCGCGCACGCTGACGCGCCGACGCCGAGATCGAACGTCGTCGACGCGCTCTCGATGCCGCGACGCGTCGTCCGGTGAACCCAGACCACCATCGGTGCTCGGCGACCTCGGTCTCAGGCCCTTCGGCGGCGACGGCGCGCCGGGAGCCGTGGCGCCGGGGACCGCCCCTGGTGCAGTCCCCGCACCGGCCGGCACGATGTGCTCGACGATGCCGCGGGCGATCTCGCGCTCGCCCATGATCACCACGGCCGCGCCCAGCGATTCGAGGTGTTCGACCTCGGCGTCCGAATGTGCGCGCGCGATGATCTCGAGCGACGGATTGGCGGCCTTCGCCTGCTCCACCACCTGCCCGGCCTCGAAGGCGTTGGGGATCGCGAGCACCAGCCGCCGGGCGCCCGGCAGATTGGCGGCCGCCATCACCTCGGGATCGGCCGCGTTGCCGGCGAGCACCTCGGTCTTCTGCGAGCGCAATGCCGCGACGGCCGCGTCGGCGTCCTCGATCACCAGGACGGGCAGCCGCCGCGCGGCGAGCGCGGCGGCGACGAGGCTGCCGACCCGGCCGTGGCCCACCAGCACGGTGTGATCCGTGAGCGTGGTGGCGACCAAAGGCTCGACCGCGACGGCGGTCGCGGCGGGCGCGGCCCGCGCGCCCGCACCAGCGGTGCCGCCCGCCGGTGCGGCGGCCGACGCACCCGCCCGCCGGCTGAGCGCGGCGACCGCCGCGAATGCGAGCGGGTTGATCAGAATCGACAGGATCGCGCCGGCCAGGATCAGATCGCGCGCCGCCTCCGGCAGCAGCTTCAGGCCGACGCCGAGCTCGGCCAGGATGAAGGAGAACTCGCCGATCTGCGCGAGGCTCGCCGAGATGATCAGCGCCGTGCCGGTGGGATGGCCGAACGCCCGCACGATGAGGAACGCCGCCGCCGACTTGCCGATGACGATGATGAACAGGGTGATCAGCACGGCGACCGGCTCGCGCATAATGGTCGAGGGATCGAACAGCATGCCGACCGAGACGAAGAACAGAACCGCGAAGGCGTCGCGCAGCGGCAGCGACTCCTCGGCGGCCCGGTGGCTCAGCTCGGATTCCGACAGGATCATGCCGGCGAAGAAGGCGCCGAGCGCGAACGACACGCCGAACAGCTTCGCCGCTCCGAACGCGACGCCGAGCGCGATCGCCAGCACGGCGAGGCGGAACAGCTCGCGCGAGCCGGTGTGCGCGACCCAGTGCAGCACCCACGGGATCACGCGCCGGCCGACAACCAGCATCACGACGACGAAGCCCGCGACCTTCAGCACCGTCACGGCGAGCACGCCACCGACGCCGAGGTCGGTGACGACGCCGAACAGCCCGCCGGGCGCGGCGTGGCCGTTCGCCCCCGCGCCGCCGGTGCCGAGCGCGCCGGCCAGTGCCGGCAGCAGCACCAGCGCCAGCACCATCGCGAGATCCTCGACGATTAGCCAGCCGACCGCGATCTTGCCGCGTTCGGTCTCGACGAGGCGGCGCTCCTGCAAGGCCCGCAGCAGCACCACGGTCGAGGCGACGGAGAGCGCGAGACCGAACACCAGCGCGGCCGCCATCGACCAGCCGAGCCACCAGGCGAGCCCCGCCCCCATCGCGGTCGCGGCGGCGATCTGCACGATGGCGCCGGGCACGGCGATCGCCCGCACCGAGAGGAGATCGTCGAGCGAGAAGTGCAGCCCGACGCCGAACATCAGGAGGATCACGCCCATCTCGGCCAGTTCCGGCGCCAACGTCTGATCGGCGACGAAGCCCGGCGTGTGCGGACCGACCAGCACCCCGGCCACGAGATATCCGACCAGCGGCGGAATCTTCAGCCGGTGTGCGAGCGCACCGAACACGAAAGCGAGGCCGAGACCGGCGACGATGGTGGCGATCAACGGGGTATCATGCGGCATGAACGACGAGGCCTCGCGCGGTCCCGCGGGCGGAACGGCACTCTGATGGATGGATTTCCGCCATTATGAAGGGCTACAAGACGATCGAGCAAGCGCACCGGCACGCGCCATCCGAGACTTCGCGCACCGAGCCTCCACGCACGGAGACTCCACGCACGGAGACTTCACGTGTGAAGACTTCACGCGCGAAGTGCGGTACGACACGCGAACCGATATCACCAACGAACCATGACAGGCGTTCGCGCCCCGACGAGACAGTGACGGCGAGACCATGACGGCCAGGCGAGGGACACGACAGGTGAACGGCGGCGCGGCGACGCCTGCCGGTCTGCGCGCCTGTCTGGTCATCGCCCTCCTGGTGCTGCACTGGAGCGCGCTGCCGCTCATCGGCCTCCATCTCGGGATCGGCGTCGGCGGCACGATGTCGCGGGGCGTCGAGAACGCCGATCAGACGGCACGGCCGGCCCTGCCGGTGCGCGACATGCTGCGCGCCGCCGCGACCATGCGGGCGGAGCGCAGCGACCTCGGGGCCCCGGCCGCCGTCGGGCCGTCGGACGATCCCGCGGCCGTGCTGCCGTCCGTCGTGCGACCACCGATCGTCGAGACGACGACGCGCCTCGCCGAAGCGCGGAGCGAAACCTCGCGGGCGCACTACCGCCGCGCCTTCGACGCGCGCGGTCCGCCGGCCGTCCGGACCTGATCCCGACCGCACCTCCTTCCGCGGCTGATCCCTCCTTTTCCGATCTCATCACGCTCCCGCCGGGCGACGACGACGTCGCGCCGGTGCGCGAACGCTCGACCTGGACGACACCCATGCGAACCTCGCCTCGGGTGCTGACGACCTATGCCCTCGTGATCATTCTGGGCATGCTCGCGGCGCTCCCCAATCTCCTCACCTCGGCGCAGCTCGCCGCCCTGCCGGACTGGCTGCCGAAGCGGCAGATCACGCTCGGCCTCGATCTGCGCGGCGGATCGCACCTCGTCCTCGAGGTCGATGTCCGCGAGCTCGTCAAGGAGCGCCTGCAAGGCCTCGTCGGCGAAGCCCGGCGCGAACTCCGCCAGGCCGGCATCGAGACCGCCTCGGTGCGCCGCCAGGACAATGCCGTGGTGGTCGACCTGCGCGATCCGGCCCGCGAGGCCGACGCCGTGAAGCTCCTGCGCAAGCTCGCCCAGCCGGTGGCGTCGCTGGCCTTCGGCAGCCCGACGACGACCGACATCACGGTCACGCCCGGCCAGGCCGGTCCGACCGGCCCAGCCGGACGCATCCGCATGGCGCTCGGCGAGGACGGGATCCGCGACCGCACCAATGCCGCCGTCGAGCAGAGCATCGAGATCATCCGCAGCCGGATCGATCAGGTCGGCGTCGCCGAGCCGACCATCCAGCGCGCCGGCGCCGACCGGATTCTCGTGCAGCTTCCCGGTGTGCAGGATCCGAACCGCATCCGCTCGCTGCTCGGCAGCACCGCCAAGCTGACCTTCCAGATGCTGTCGACGGCGGATCCGTCCGGGCCTCTGCCGGCGGGCGTCCGCGTGATGCCCGGCGCCGCGGCGGGCGAGCGCTACGCCGTCGAGGACCGCGTCTCGGTCGCCGGCGACCGGCTCGCCGACGCGCGCGCCGGCTTCGACCAGCGCACCGGTGAGCCGATCGTCTCGTTCCGCTTCGACGGCGTCGGCGCCCGCCAGTTCGCCGACGTGACCACGGCGAATGTCGGCCGGCCCTTCGCCATCGTGCTCGACGGCAAGGTGCTGAGCGCGCCGGTCATCCGCGAGCCGATCACCGGTGGCTCCGGCCAGATCAGCGGCCGCTTCACGGTGGCGCAGGCGACCGACCTCGCCGCCCTGCTGCGCGCCGGCGCGCTGCCGGCGCCGCTGACCGTGATCGAGGAACGAACCGTCGGTGCCGATCTCGGCGGCGACGCCATCGCGCGGGGGCTGGGGAGCGGGCTCGTCGGCTTCGGCCTGGTGTTCGCCTTCATGCTGGTGCTGTACGGGCCGTGGGGGCTGGTCGCCAACGCGGCGCTCGCCCTCAACGTGGTGCTCACGCTCGGCGCCCTGAGCGTGCTCGGCGCCACCCTGACGCTGCCCGGCATCGCCGGAATCGTGCTCGGCATCGGTCTCGCGGTCGACGCCAACGTTCTGGTCAACGAGCGCATCCGCGAAGAGACCCGGAAGGGCCTGGGCGCCTTCGCGGCGCTCGACGCGGGCTTCGATCGCGCCTACGCCACCATCGTCGACTCCAACGTGACGGCGCTGATCGCCACCGCACTCCTGTTCTTGTTCGGCTCCGGCGCGATGCGCGGCTTCGCCGTCACGATGGGGCTCGGCATCGCCATCTCGATGTTCACGGCGGTGTCGATCGTGCGGGTGATCATGACCGCGATCGTGCGCCGCCGACGCCTGAAGACGCTGCGCATCGAGCCGCCGTTCCGGCTCAAGCTGATTCCGGAGGGCACCGCGATCCCGTTCATGCGCGGCCGCTTCGTCGGCATCGGCGTGTCGGCCTTCCTGTCGCTCGCATCGATCGGCCTGTTCGTCGCGCCGGGGCTCAACTACGGCGTCGACTTCCGCGGCGGCATCCAGATGGAGGTGGTGACGAAAGCGCCGGCCGACCTCGCGACGCTGCGCAGCGGGCTCGACAGGCTCGGTCTCGGCGAGATCGTGCTACAGGAGTTCGGCGACGCCTCGACCGTGCTGGTGCGGGCCGAGCGGCAGCCCGGCGACGAGGCGACCCAGACCGCGGCCGTGGAGACGATCCGCGGCACGCTCGCCCAGATCGCGCCGGGATCGAAGGTCGAGCGGACCGAGGTGGTCGGACCGAAGGTGAGCGGCGAGCTCGCCACCGCGGGCGTGCTCGCCGTGGTTCTCGCGAGCCTCGCCATGATGGCCTACATCTGGGTGCGGTTCGAATGGCCTTTCGCGGTCGGCGCCATCGCGACCCTGGTGCTCGACGTCACCAAGACGATCGGCTTCTTCGCGCTGACCGGGCTCGACTTCAACCTCACCGCCATCGCGGCGCTCTTGACGCTGATCGGCTACTCGGTCAACGACAAGGTCGTGGTGTACGACCGCATGCGCGAGAACATGCGGCGCTTCAAGGCGATGCCGCTGCGCGACGTGATCGATCGGTCGATCAACGAGACCCTGGGGCGCAGCCTCTACACCTCGGTGACGGCCCTCCTGGCGATGCTGCCGATGGCGCTGTTCGGCGGCGCCGCGGTGGCGAGCTTCGCCGTCCCGATGGTGTTCGGCATCGTCGTGGCGGCGAGCTCCTCGGTGTTCATCGCGGCACCGATCCTCCTGTTCCTCGGCGACTGGCGGACCCGCCGACGGTCGGCGATCGCCCCGCCTCGCGCCGATGAGGCCGAGAGTCCGGCCTGAGCGACCGTGGCCCGCGACCGACCGCCGGCGCCGCGCGCTGCCGACGGTCGGCCGCCTCGGGCTTCTCGGACGGCATCTGCCTGATCGCTGCCGGTCGGTCCGGGTTCGCGGCTTCGCCGCGGCCCGAAATGACCAGGAGCCGATCGACTGGAACGGGTATCAGATCAGGCGGCCGTCGCGCAGCTCCAGCACCCGGTCGAAGCGGTCGACGATCTTCTCGTCGTGGGTCACGACGACGATCGCCGCCTTCCGGTCGACGGCGACGCGGCGGAGCAGATCCATCACGGTCTGGGCGCGCTGGGAATCGAGCGCCGCGGTCGGCTCGTCGGCCAGGATGATGCGCGGCCGGTTGGCGAGCGCACGGGCGATGGCGACGCGCTGCGCCTCGCCGCCCGAAAGCTGCGACGGAAAGGCGTCACTGCGGTGGCCGACGTCGAGATAGTCGAGCAGCTCGCGGGCGCGGCACCGCGCCGCGGCGCGCCGCTCTCCGGCGAGCTGTAGCACCAGCGCGACATTGTCGGTCGCGGTGAGGAAAGGCAGCAGATTGTGGAACTGGAAGATGAAGCCGACGGTCTCGAGCCGCAGCCGGCGCAGATCACGGCGCAGCCAGTGCCCCTCGGCGAAGATGTCCTCGCCGGCGATCCGAACCGTGCCCTCCGACGGCGCCAGGATGCAGCCGACGATGTTGAGCACCGTCGTCTTGCCGGAGCCGCTCGGGCCGCGCAGCCCGACCACCTCGCCGGCCGCGACGTCGAACGACACGCCGCGCAGCGCGTCGACTCGCGCCGGGCCTTCGCCGTAGTGCTTCCGCACGTCGACGAAGGAGACGAGAGGCGCTGCGGGGCTGATCATCGCGGCGTCGATCATCGTGGGGGCGCTCATGGCGCGCTCCTCACCCGGCCAGCGCCGTCGCCGGATCGACCTTCAGGGCGAGCCGGACACCGAGCGTGCTGGCCAGAAGGCAGATGACGACGACCGCGGCGGCGAGCGCCATCACGTCCGGCGGATCGACGACGACGCGGCGCGGAAAGCTGTCCTTGAGGGCGAGCAGCAGCCCGAGGCCCGCGGCGAAGCCGATCGCTCCCATCGCGAGCGCCTGCTGCAGGATCAGCCCGACGATGGTGCGATCGGGCGCGCCGATCAGCTTGAGGGTGGCGATCTCGCGGGTCTTGTCGATGGTCAGCGTGTGGATGATCAACGCGATGATCACGGTCGAGACGATCAGCAGGAGGGTCGTGAACAGGCCGATCTGCCGCCGCGCCCGCTCGATCACGGACCGGCTCAGCACCGTCTCCTGCTCCTCCTGGGTCAGCACCGCGAGATGCTTCCAGCGCCGCACGCCGTCGGCGACGCTCGCCACCGGCACGTCCGGGCTCACCCGCGCGACGATCGCGTTGACGATATCGCTCGACGCCTCGCCGCCGCCGCGGGCGAGCTCGCGGCGCGCCGCCGGCGGGGCGAGCTCGAACTGCAGCTTCTGCGAGTCGCGCAGCGTGATGAACACCACCGGGTCGCCGCCCGAGGAGACCTGCCCGGCCGTGACGCCGACCACCGTGAACTCGCGGCGACCGAGCTTCAAGCGCTCGCCGACCATCAGCCCGGCGGAGCGATCGACGACCGCCTCGTAACGGCTCTGCACGATCGGACGGCCGTCGATCAGCCGGCCGGGACCGCCGGGACGACCGGGCTCGAAGCCGATCACATAGAGCCGCAGTTTGCCGGCCGCCGTATCGGTCTCGACCGATTGGAACGTCACGGCGCCGGCCGCCATGACGCCGGCGACGCGGGCGACCGCCTCCCGCGTGTCGCCGGGCAGCCGCGAAGCCTCCGCGAAGGGACCGCGCGTGTTGGTCTCGACCACCCACAGGTCGACGGCCGGCGACCGCGCCAGCGCCAGGGCCTCGGCGATCAGGCCGCGATAGATGCCGAGCATCGAGAGAACGATGGCGAGCAGCAGGCCGAGCCCCAGGCACGTCATCAGGAAGCGGCCGAGATTGTGCAGGATGTCGCGGGCCGCGAGGTTCATGGCCGCGATCCCTCCGGCCGCGATCCTTCGGTCCCTGCCGCGAGCGAGGCGGAGCGTCCTTCACGAAATCCCGAGCCGACCACGGCGGCGATCCGGGCGCCGTCCGGCAGGCCGTCGCGCAGCGCGACGCGGCCATCGTGGCTGCGGTCGCCGAGCTGCACCCGCACCTTCTCGAGCCGACCATCGCGAAGAATCCAGACGACGCCGGTCGCGCCGTCGAAGCGCTCGATCGCCTTCTCGGGGATCATCAGGGCGCGCGGCAGCACCGCCTTGGTGACGAACACCTCGGCCTGCTCGCCAATGTGGAAGTCGGCCGGACAGTCCGTGCAGGCGACGTAGACGCGGCGCTCCTCGTTGACGCGGTCGCTCTCGATGCCGATGCGCACCACCGTGCCGTGGAAGGTCTTCTGGGGCAGCGAGCGCAGCCGCACCTCGGCCGGCTGGCCGAGCGCGATGCCGCCGGCGCGCGCCTCGTCCACATAGGCGAGGATCCACACGGTCTGCGGCGCGACCAGCGTGAACAGTGCCTCGCCGGCCCCGACCACGGCGCCGAGCTCCTTCGCACGCGACACCACGATCGCATCGAACGGCGCCTTCAGGACATGCTGATCCAGCACGGCGCGGTCGCTGGCGAGCTGGGCGCGGGCGTCGTCGAGCCGTGCCTTCGCGGACGCGATCTCGCTCTGCGCCACCAGGAGGTCGGCGCCGGCGATCGCCTCGTTGGCCTGCGCCTCCTCGGCGGCCTCCTGCGACACCGACTGGCGTTCGAGCAGCGACTGGCGCCGGCGGTTGGTCTGGGTGCGCTGGCGATGCGTCGCCTCGGCCTTGTGGGCCGCGGCCTCGGCGACCTTCAGGGCGGCCTCTGCGCTGGCGACCTGAGCCTGCGCCTTGGCGAGCCGCGCCGCCTGCTCGGTCGGGTCGATCGCGGCCAGCACCTGCCCGGTCGTGACGGCGTCGCCGTGGTCGGCGTGCAGCGCCGTGAGCGTGCCGGCCACCTTGAAGCCGGTCCGGCTGGTCACCCGCGCCTCGACGGTGCCGAGCCCGAACACCTTTATCGGCACCTCGGTCGCCGGTTCCACGACGGTGACCGAGACCGGCGACGAGCGCAGGACGAAGACGACGCCGGCCACGACGGCGGTCCCGACACCGAGCACGGCGAGAACGAGAGCGAGGCGGCGCATGGGCGGCTCTGACCAGGACAGGGGGGAGCGAATGGACGACACCGTGGACAGGCACGCAGGACGGATGCGAGACGCACACGGAGGGACCGATCAGGGGACCGATCACGGCCGGAAATGATCACCGGACGGAGTGTCCAGGCGATGTCGTGAATGTAAAGTCGTGTAAAGACCGGACGATCGGGCCCGCGTCGCAAGCGGCCCGACCATTTTACCTCACCGTGCGTCGATTGCCGTCGCGTCCGAACACGAGTATTCTGATCCGCGAGAGGATAATCCGACCGATGCGATCGTCGATCCTGCGCCTGCTCGGACTGGCCGCGCTGCTCCTCGCAGCCGCGGTCGGCTTCGTCGTGGCCGGATCCGGCCTCGCACAGGCCCATCCGGGACATGGTCACGATCATCCGGGCCCGGTTCACGCAGGTCACGTCCTGTCCAGCCCCATCCTGTCGGATGACACCCATTCCGGTCATGTCCCGGGCCTCCAGCCGGTGTCGGCATCGACCGGAATCGACCTGACAACCTCGGCCACGACCATCGCCCTCGCGTCGCCGATCAGCACGCACGCAACCGATGCGCACGCAACCGACGTGCACGCCTCCGATTCGCCCGACGCCGCCATGACCGACGGGTCCGTTCGGCACGACGGCACGGCATCCGGAGGCGGCTGTGCGGCGCCCGGCTGCTGCGGCGGCGGTCCCTGCAGCGTCTGCTGCTCGGTGGTGCCCGCCAATGCCGGTCTCGTCTGGCCGTCGCGCGCCGTGGTGGCGCTCGGCATCCTCCCCGGCCCGACGCTCGACGACGCCGTGTCGTCCGGCCTCATTCGTCCCCCTCGATCCTTCGTCTGAGCCCGCTTTCGCAACGATCCCGATCCCGGCCCTTCGCGCCGGATCGTGGTCCATGCCCGGTTCCACGACGAAGGACGCTTTTCGATGCTCTCCCGCATGTTTCGCGCGGCCGCGGTTCGCGCGACCGTGGTGGTCGCCGCGCTGCTCGTCGCGCTGTTCGCCGGAACGGCGACCGCTGTCGCCCACGAAGGTCACGATCACGGCGACCAGTCGGCCGCACCGGCCCATGTGCTGCCGCGCGGCGAGGCGACCAGCGGGCCGTTCCAACTCGTCGGCGTCCTCAACGGTGACGAGCTGGCCCTGTGGCTCGACGACTTCGCCACCAACCGGCCCATCACGAACGCGACTCTCGAGATCGAGACCCCGCAAGGGCCGGTGACGGCCGAGCCGCGACCGGCGGACGGCAGCTTCCGCCTGAAGGCGCCCTGGCTCGCGGCCGGCCGCTCTGCCGCCGACACATCCGCCGGCGCCGCCGCCTCAGGGCATGTCGATCTCGCCGTCACGGTGACGGCCGGCGACGCGATCGAGATCCTCGCGCTCACGATCGAGACCGGTGGAGCGGCGACCACCGCGGCTCCGGCCGACGCCGGCACCTGGGCGGCCTGGACGGCTCGCCTCGGTGCGCTCGGTCGGCCGGCCGTGCTGTCGACGCTCGCCGGTGGCATCGCGGCGGGCCTGCTGCTCGCCGGCCTGTTCGGGCGACGCCGCGCCGCCGCCGTGCCGCTCGCCGCGGTCGGGCTTCTCGCCGCGATCGGCCTCGGGCTCCTGCAGCAGCAGAGTATCGCGCACGAAGAGCGCACCGCCGACGCGCGTCCTCCGGCGCCCCGGCCGACCGCGATCGCGGTCGCCGAGCGGGCGCAGCGCCAGACCGACGGCACCCTCTTCGTGCCCAAGGCGGTGCAGCGCATCTTCGCCCTGGAGAACACCCTCTCGGCCACCGGCAGCACCCGTCGCGCCGTCGAGCTGCCGGGCCGCATCATCCCGGACCCGGACGCCGCGGGCTACGTGCAGACCGCCGTCGGCGGCCGCTTGGCGCCGCCACCCGGCGGCTTTCCCCGGCTCGGAGCGACCGTGAAAGCGGGCGACGTGCTCGCCTATGTCACGCCGCCCGTGCAGGCGATCGACGCCTCCGACATGCGCCAGCGCCAGGGCGAGCTCGACCAGCAGATCGCCATCGTCGAGCGCCGCATCGCCCGCTGGGAGCCGCTCGCCGCCGCCGGCGCCGTGACCCGCACCCAGCTCGAGGAGGCCCGGCTCGAGCTGAAGGGCCTCGCCGACCGCCGCGCTGCGCTCGACCGTGTTCGTCGCGAGCCGGAGGCGCTGGTCGCGCCGGTGTCCGGCATCGTCGCCGACGGCGTGCCGGTCGCCGGCCAGATCGCCCAGACCAACGCGATCGTGTTCCAGATCGTCGACCCGACGCGCCTGTGGGTCGAGGCGATGAGCTTCGATCCGCTCGACGGCCTCGCCCAGGCGAGCGCCGTGACGGCCGGCGGCACCACGCTGCCGCTCGCCTTCCGGGGCGCCGGCTTCGCCGACCGCGGCCAAGCCATCCCGGTGCACTTCGCCGTCACGGGCGACACCAAGGGCATTCGCACCGGCCAGTTCGTCACCGTGGTGGCGGCGACCGGCGAGACCACCTCCGGCATCGCGGTGCCCCGCTCCGCCGTGGTGCGCGGCAGCGACGGCCAGGCCCAGGTGTTCGACCACGTCTCGGCCGAGCGCTTCGTGGCGCGCCCGGTGCGCACCGCGCCGCTCGACGGCGACCGCGTGCTGATCCTGGCCGGCGTCGAGCCGGGCCGGCGGATCGTCGTGCAGGGCGCGCCGCTCCTCGACAACGTGCGCTGAGGCCGCGCCATGTTCACGACCCTGGTCACCCAGTCGCTGCGCAACCGCATCCTGGTGCTGGCGCTCGCCGCCGTGCTGATCGTCGTCGGGATGTTCAGCGTGTCGCGCCTGCCCGTCGACGTCTTCCCCGACCTCAATCGCCAGACCATCACCATCATGACCGAGGCGGAGGGGCTCGCCCCGCCCGAGGTCGAGCTGCTCGTCACCTACCCGATCGAGACGCGGTTGAACGGGGCGCCGGGCGTCACCCGCATCCGCTCGGTGTCGGGCGTCGGCCTGTCAATCGTCTATGTCGAGTTCGAGTGGGGCGGCGACATCTACCGCAACCGCCAGCTCGTCGCCGAGCGGCTCGCGCTGGTGCGCGATCAGCTCCCGCCCGAGGTGACCCCGATGATGGGGCCGGTCTCCTCGCTGATGGGCCAGATCGTGATGATCGCCATGACCAGTGAGACCGCGACCCCGATGGAGCTGCGCGAGACCGCCGACTTCGTGGTGCGGCCGCGGCTCCTCGCCATTCCGGGCGTCGCCCAGGTGATCCCGATGGGCGGCGAGGTACGCCAGTATCGCGTCTCGCCGCAGCCGCCGGCGCTGCGCGCGCTCGGCGTGAGCTACGAGCAGATCGAGAAGGCCCTGACCGCCTTCGGCGCCAATGCGGGCGGCGGCTTCGCCGACCTCGACGCGCGCGAGGTGCTGATCCGCAACATCGGGCGCACGACGAACCTCGACGATCTGCGCAACGTCGTCGTCGCCACCGTCGACGGGCGACCCGTGTTCCTGCACCAGGTCGCGACCGTCGACTACGCGGCGCGCGCCAAACGCGGCGACTCCGGCTACATGGGCAAGCCCGCCGTCGTGGTCGCGGTGGAGAAGCAGCCCGACGTCGACACGGTGGCGCTGACGCGGCGCATCGAGGAGGCCGTCAAGGAGCTCGAGCCGTCGCTGCCGCACGGCATCTCGCTCGCCAACCCGATGTTCCGCCAGGCCGACTTCATCGAGACCTCGATCCGCAACGTCGAGACCGTGCTGATCGAGGCCGGCATCGTCGTCGCCGTGGTGCTGTTCGCCTTCCTGCTGAACTGGCGCACCACCGTGATCTCGCTGACCGCGATTCCGATGTCGATCCTGATCACGGCCGTGGTGTTCCACCTCGCCGGCCTGTCGATCAACACCATGACGCTCGGCGGCATCGCCATCGCGATCGGCGAGCTGGTCGACGACGCCGTCGTCGACGTGGAGAACATCTTCCGGCGCCTGCGCGAGAACGTCGCGCTCGGCTCGCCCCGCCCGGTGTTCGACGTGGTGGTCGGCGCCTCGCAGGAGGTGCGCTCCGGCATCGTCTACGCCACCGCCATCATCGTGATGGTGTTCGTGCCGCTGTTCGCGCTCGGCGGCGTCGAGGGCAAGCTGTTCGCGCCGCTCGGCCAGGCCTACATCGTCTCGATCCTGGCGAGCCTCCTGGTGTCGATCACGCTGACGCCCGTGATGGCCTTCTACATGCTGCCGGCGCTCGGCCGGCACGCCCATCGCGAGGGCTTTCTCGTCCGCGTGCTCAAGCGCGGCTATGCGGCGACGCTGCGCCGCGCCTACGGCGACGGCGGGCCGATCCTCGCCGCCACCGTGGCGCTGGTGATCGCCGCCGGCGCGGCGGCGCTGTCTCTGCCGCGCGTCTTCCTGCCGCCCTTCAACGAGGGCACCTTCACGATCCTGCTCACCTTCAATCCCGGCGTATCGCTGCCCGAGTCGAACCGCGTCGGCACCATCGCCGAGCGCCTCCTGATGGACGTGCCGGGGATCCGCACGGTCGGCCGGCGCACCGGCCGGGCCGAGCTCGACGAGCACGCCGAGGGCATCCACGTCACCGAACTCGAGGTGGCGCTCGACCGCGGCCGGCCCAAGCAGGAGATCGTCGCCGACATCAGGGCGCGGCTCGCCGTGCTGCCGCTGTCGCTCAACATCGGCCAGCCGATCTCGCACCGGCTCGACCACATGCTGTCCGGCATCCGCTCGGAGCTCGCCCTGAAAGTGTTCGGCGAGGATCTCGACACCATGCGGACGGTCGCCGAGAGCTTTCGCGAGAAGCTCGCCGGCATCCCCGGCGTCGTCGACCTGCAGGTCGAGAAGCAGGTGCGCATCCCGCAACTCGAGGTGAGGGTCGACTACGGCCGCGCCGCGCTCTACGGCGTGCAGCCGGCCGCCGTGGTCGATCAGCTCGGACGCCTGTCGAACGGCCGCGTCGTCTCGCGGGTGATCGACGGCGTCCGACGCTTCGACGTGGTGATGCGTCTGCCCGAGCGGCTGCGCACCACCGGCGGGCTCGGCGATCTGCTGATCGAGACGCCACGCGGCTGGATCCCGGCCCGCCTGATCGCCGACATCCGCGAGACCGACGGGCCGAACCAGATTCTGCGCGAGAACGCACGGCGCCGCATCGTCGTGCTCGCCAACGGCGACGGCTCGACCGACATGGCCGGAATCGTCGCGTCGATCAGGAACGTCATCGCGGAGACGCCGCTGCCGCAGGGCGTGACGGCCCGGCTCGAAGGCACGTTCCAGGCCCAGGAGGAGGCCGCCCGCACCATCGGGCTCCTGTCGCTGGTGTCGCTGGCGATGATCTTCGCGATCCTGTACGGCCGCTATCGTTCGGCCGTGCTGGCGCTGATCATCATGGGCAGCGTGCCGCTGGCGCTGATCGGCTCCGTGGCGGCGCTGTGGATCGCCGGCGAGCCCCTGTCTGTCGCCAGCATGGTGGGCTTCATCACGCTCACCGGCATCGCGGCCCGCAACGGCATCCTCAAGATCAGCCACATCGCCAACCTGGCGGTGAGCGAGGGCATGCCGTTCGGCCGCGAACTCGTCACCCGCGGCTGCCTGGAGCGGATGACGCCGGTGCTGATGACGGCGCTCTCGGCCGGCGTCGCGCTGGTGCCGCTGCTGATCGACGCCTCGGGCGCCGGCAAGGAGATCCTGCACCCGGTCGCGGTCACGATCTTCGGCGGGCTGATCAGCGCGACGCTGCTCGACGCCTTCGTGACGCCGATCCTGGTGCTGCGGCTCGGCGAGAAGCCGATCGCACGGCTGTGCGCCGTCGCGGCCGAACGCGCCACCGACTCCGCCACCGCGGCGACGCCCGCGCCGGCGACCTTCTGATCCTTCATCTCACACGAACAGGAGAACCCCGATGATCACCCGACGCATCCTGCTCACCAGCGCCGCCCTCGCGACCTCCGCGCTGACGGCCGGCCCCGTGCTCCTCGCGCCCGCACCGGCTCTCGCCCACAACCCGAAGCCGAGCCACGGCGGCCGCATCGTCATCGCCGGCCAATATCACGTCGAGCTGGTGATCGCGGGCACGACCGTGTCGGCCTATCTGCTCGGCCACGACGACAAGCCGCGCGACGCCGCCGGTCACCAGGGCTTCGCCCTGCTGGTCGTCGACGGCAAGAGCCAGCGCGTGCCGCTCGTGCCGGCCGGGCCGAACCGGCTCGAAGGGACGGCCCCGGCGCCGCTGCCGCCGACCGCCAAGGCGGTCGTGCAGATCACCGCCCCGGGGGGCGCCACGGCGCAGGCCAAGTTCGATTGACGCCCGGCGGTTCGGTGGAAGACGATGCCGCGCGGGTGGCGTCGTCCGCGCAGGCGGGTGTCCCGGCAACCGCCGACGCCCGTCGTCGTCGTCGCGACGCCGCGGCGGACCGGGCGCTGCGCCTTCGCGGAGCGCGACGACTGAGAGGTTTCGGCCACGGTGTCGGCCGCGAGGTGTGACCGATCGGCGGGGCACGTGACGCGCCTCGCGGCGGGTTTCGGAGCGGGCGGAACGACACCCACGATCGCCTCGATCGGGCGGCTTCCATCGGGATGCCGGCAGGGGCAAGATCGCCGACGCTTCACGCCGTCCTGCACGGCCTCGCTTCGGTGTCTCCCACGAGGGTCTCTTGTCCCGTCCGTCCGACTCGTCCCCGACTCGGCTGCGCGATTGCGCGGCCGGCGATCTCCCGGCCGTCACGGCCATCTACGCCGAGGCGGTCCGCCACGGGCGCGCCAGTTTCGAGCTCGAGCCCCCCGATCTCGCCGAGATGACGCGGCGGCGCGACGCCCTGGTCGCAGGCGGCTTTCCGTATCTGGTCGCCGAGATCGACGGCACGATCGCCGGCTACGCCTATGCGGGGCCGTATCGGTCGCGGCCCGCCTATGCCTGGACGGTGGAGAACTCGGTCTATGTCGCGCCGCCGATGCAGGGCCGCGGCCTCGGCCTCGCGCTGCTGACGAGGCTTATCGACGCGGCGACGGCGCACGGCTTCCGCCAGATGATCGCGGTGATCGGCGACTCGGCGAACCACGCCTCGATCCGGCTGCACACCCGCGCCGGCTTCGCACCGGTCGGGGTGCTGCGGGCGAGCGGCTTCAAGCACGGCGTCTGGCTCGACAGCGTGCTCATGCAGCGCGCGCTGGGCGACGGCGACCGCACGCCGCCCGCCGTTCCGGCCGCCCCGACCGCCCGATGAACGCCGGCAGCGGGATCTCGCGACGCCTGGTCGCGGCACTGGGCGCCGGGCAGCTCGTGCTGTGGGGCGTGTCCTACTATCTGGTCGGCGTGCTGGGCGACCCGATGGTGGCCGACCTCGGCTGGTCGCGCACCGCCGTCTATGGCGGCTTCGCGCTGGCGCTGGTGGTGATGGGCATCGTCTCGGCGCCGGTCGGCCGTGCCGTCGATCGCCTCGGCGGGCGGCAGGTGATGACGGCCGGCTCGCTGCTCACCGCACTCGGCTGCGCCGGGCTCGCCGCCACGACCGGGCCGATCTCGTTCGTCGCCGCCTGGGCCTGCCTCGGCCTCGCGATGCGGATGACGCTCTACGAGGCCGCCTTCGCGGCGCTGGTGCGGATCGGCGGCCGTGAGGCGCGCCCCGCCATCGCCCAGATCACGCTTCTCGGCGGGCTCGCGTCGAGCGTGTTCTGGCCGATCGGCGATCTTCTGAACAAGGGCTTCGGGTGGCGCGGCGCGGCGCTCGGCTACGCCCTGTTCGCGCTCGCCACCGTGCCGATCCACCGGTCGATCCCGGACGCTCGCGCGTCCGACCGCCCGGTGCCGGCCGGCACCACCCCGCCGCCGGCCCCGCTCGCCGCGACGCCGGCGCAGCACCGTACCGCCGCCGTGCTCTACGCCACCGCCGTGACCGTGACGGCGTTTCTGGCGGCCGCCATGTCGGCCCACATGATCGGGTTGATGGCCGGCCTGGGCCTCGGCGCCGGAGCCGCCGTGTGGATGTCGGCGCTGCGCGGGGTGGGCCAGTCCACGGCGCGCCTCGGCGAGGTGGCGCTCGGCGGCCGTAGCGACCCGTTGACGCTCGGCACGCTCGCGGCCGCGCTGCTGCCGCTCGGCTTCGTGGTCGGGCTGTGGGGCGGCGTGTCGCTGGCCGCGGCCGCCGTGTTCGCGCTCGCCTACGGGGCCGGCAACGGGCTGATGACCGTGGTGCGCGGCACCCAGCCGCTGGTGCTGTTCGACCATGCCACCTACGGCGCCCTGGTCGGTCGACTCACGGCGGCGAGCTTCTTCGTCTCGGCGGCCGCCCCCGTGACCTATGCGGCGGTGATCGATCGGTTCGGAGCAGGTGTGGCCTTGGTCGGCTCGGCCATGCTGGGCACCGTCGTGCTGGCCTGCGCGGCGGCTCTGCTTTTCATGTTCCGCCAGCCGCGATAGGTCGCCGCGACCTCATGTAAGAGCTCCGCTCGTCCCCACGAAGGCGGAAACCCAGAGGCCGCCGACGCGAGGTTCCGGAATCTCGCCTTCGCGGGAATGAACGGAGGATCGGGCGGGTGCCGTGCCCGCCGTTCGGATCAGCGGACCGTGAGACCGCGCGTTCTGAAGATCGCGATCGCCGCCGCGATCTGCTCGGCGGTCGGCACCGGCGTGTCGCCGAGCGGATAGGCGCGGCCGAGCGCCGCCCATTTGTGCTCGCCGAGCCGGTGATACGGCAGCACGTCGACCTGCTGCACCAGCGGGCCGAGACCGACCAGGAAGTCGGCGAGCCGGGCGATGTCGGCTTCGCCGTCGGTGAGGCCGGGCACCAGCACGTAGCGGATCCACAAGGGCTTGCCGAGCCGCACCATGCGCCGCGCGAACTCGAGCGTCGGACCGAGCGCGCGGCCGGTGATCTCCTTGTAGACGGCCGGATCGGAATGCTTGATGTCGAGCATCACGAGATCGACCGGGTCGAACCAGGCGTCGGCGACCTTGCCGCCGAGGAAGCCCGTGGTGTCGAGCGCCGTGTGCAGGCGCAGGTCGTCGTGCAGGCGCCTCAACAGCGCGCCGACGAAGCCGGGCTGGCTCATCGGCTCGCCCCCCGAGACCGTGACGCCGCCGGCGAGGCGCAGAAAGCCGCGATACGGCGCGATCTCGGCGATCGCCTCGTCGAGATCGACGCGGCGGCCGCCCTTCGTGGTCCAGGTGTCGGGGTTGTGGCAGTAGACGCAGCGCAGCGGACAGCCGGCGACGAAGTAGACGAACCGCATGCCCGGGCCGTCGCCCGCCGCCCCGGTCTCGACCGAGTGCAGGAACCCGACCGGCGCCTGGTCGGCTTCGGTGCCGGCGGGCGGCACGATCATGCCGCCGGGCCGACCGACGGGGGCGTGAATCAAAGAGGGCTCGGGGGTCATCGTCTCGTTCTCTTTCGACCGATCCCCCCCGGTCATTCCGGGGCGCGGGCGGAAACCCCGCGAGCCCGGAATCCATAATCACAGACCGGGGTTATGGATTCCGGACAGCCGACCTGCGGTCGGCTTCCGGAATGACGAGGAGGATCCGATGCCTCACGGCATGGGCCAGCGTCATGATCACATGCAGCCGTGGAACGTCCGGCTGATCACGTCGAGCTGCTGCTCGCGCGAGAGCTTGACGAAGTTCACGGCGTAGCCAGACACCCGGATGGTGAGCTGCGGATAGTTCTCCGGGTGCTCCATCGCGTCGAGCAGCGTGTCGCGGTCGAGCACGTTGACGTTGACGTGGTGGCCCATGGCGCCCGCGAAGGCGTCGAGGCAGGCGGCGAGGTTCTTCTGCCGCTCCTCCGGCACCCGGCCGAGCGCCGTCGGCGTCGCCGAGGCGGTCCAGGAGATGCCGTCGAGCGCGCAGGCATAGGGGATCTTCGCGACCGACGCGCCGGCCGCGACGAAGCCCTTCTTGTCGCGCCCGTTCATCGGATTGGCACCCGGCGCGAAGGGCTCGCCGGCGCGGCGGCCGTCCGGCGTGTTGCCGGTCTTCTTGCCGTAGACGACGTTCGACGTGATGGTCAGCACCGACTGGGTCGGCACCGCGTCGCGATAGAAGTACGGCTGCGCCTTGATCTTCTCGATGAAGCTCTCGGCCAGCCACACGGCGATTCTGTCTGCGCGGTCGTCGTTGTTGCCGTAAGCCGGATAGTCGCCCTCGATCACGTAGTCGATCGCGAGGCCGGCGGCGTTTCGCACCACCTTCACCTTGGCGTGCTTGATGGCCGAGAGGCTGTCGGCGGCGACCGACAGGCCGGCGATGCCGCACGCCATGGTGCGCAGCACGTCGCGGTCGTGCAGCGCCATCTCGATGCGCTCGTAGGCGTACTTGTCGTGCATGTAGTGGATGACGTTGAGCGCCTTGACGTAGGTCTTGGCGAGCCAGCTCATCATCGGGTCGAGCTTGGCGACCACGGTCTCGTAGTCGAGCACGTCGCCCTCGATCGGCGTGAAGCCCTCGGCCACCACGAGGCCGGACTTCTCGTCGACGCCGCCGTTGATCGCATAGAGCAGCGCCTTGGCGAGGTTGGCGCGGGCACCGAAGAACTGCATCTGCTTGCCGATGCGCATCGGCGAGACGCAGCAGGCGATGCCGTAGTCGTCGCCCCAGTGCGGCCGCATCACGTCGTCGTTCTCGTACTGGATCGACGAGGTCTCGATCGACACCTTGGCGCAGAAATCCTTGAAGCCCTCGGGCAGCCGGGTCGACCACAGCACCGTCAGATTTGGCTCGGGCGCCGGGCCGAGATTGAACAGCGTCTGCAGGAAGCGGAAACTGGTCTTCGTCACCAGCGGCCGGCCGTCCTCGCCGATGCCGCCGATCGACTCGGTCACCCAGGTCGGGTCGCCGGAGAACAGCGTGTCGTATTCCGGCGTGCGCAGGAAACGCACGATGCGGAGCTTGATCACCATGTCGTCGATCAGCTCCTGCGCTTGCGCCTCGGTGAGGAGGCCGCGCCGGATGTCGCGATCGAGATAGATGTCGAGGAAGGTCGAGACGCGGCCGAGCGACATCGCCGCGCCGTTCTGCTCCTTCACGGCGGCCAGATAGCCGAAATAGGTCCACTGCACGGCCTCGCGGCCGGTCGCGGCGGGCTGGGTCACGTCGCAGCCGTAGGTCGCCGCCATCTGGGCGAGCTCGTCGAGGGCGCGGATCTGCTCGTTGAGCTCCTCGCGCAGCCGTATCGTCGTCTCGTCGAAGACGGCGTCGTCGATCTCGTGCAGCTCGCGCCGCTTGTCGGCCTTCAGCCGGTCGGTGCCGTAGAGCGCGACACGGCGATAGTCGCCGATGATGCGGCCGCGGCCATAGGCGTCCGGCAGGCCGGTGACGATGCCGGACTTGCGGGCCGCGAGGATCTCCGGCGAATAGGCGTCGAAGACACCCTGGTTGTGGCTCTTGCGATACTTGGTCCAGATCTCCTGAACGGTCGGGTCGATCTGGAAGCCGTAGGCCTCGAGGCCCATCTCGACCATGCGCAGGCCGCCGTTCGGCATGATGGCGCGCTTGAGCGGCGCGTCGGTCTGCAGGCCGACGATCAGCTCGGCGTCACGATCGATCCAGCCGGGCGCATGCGCCGTGATGGCGGCGGGCTTGTCGGCGGAGACGTCGAGCACACCTTTCTTGCGCTCCTCGGCGAGCAGCCCGGTGAGCCTCTCCCAGACGCCGAGCGTGCGGGCGGTCGGGCCGGCGAGGAAGCTCGCGTCACCGAGATAGGGGCGATAGTTCGCCTGGATGAAGCCGCGCACGTCGATCCGGCTCTGCCACGCTCCGGCGGCGAAGCCGGCCCACGGCTCGGTTGCGGTGACGGTCTCGGTGATGGCGTTCATGACGACCTCGTAGGAAGCTTGTCCGGCGGAGGCACGAGCACGCGCGTGTTGATCGTCCGAGACCGGGGGCGTGTCAGGCGAGGAAGGTCGTCACGGAGACGTCGGAATCTTGCGGTTCCGGCGAGACCGCTCGGCCCTCGGGGTCGCGCAGCGGTTCGTACCTCGATGTCAGGTGATATATCACCACGTATTTCCGACGAGGAGCGCCGAGCGCGAATGCCCGCATCGCGCCGAAAGCGGCCGTCGGGCCCGATACGACATCTTGTGATATTTCATCCCGACGGCCGCGCAGCTTCGTTCCGTTTCGGGACCGCGTTTTGATTACGGGATCCTGCGCTCCGGAGAATTGCGTAGACGAAAGGTCGCGTTCGCGGTCCGAAACGCCGCGTCGAGACGTGTCGGTTCGACCTCCGGAAAACCGGACTTTCTTTCTGAATACGCTCCGGAAATCCGACGGCTCTACAGATGCCGCAGGCCGAGCTTTTCCAGGAGCGGGAGCAGCTCGTCGCGGGCGTGCTCGCGATGGGCGCGGGCAAGCGCCCCGGCGCGCGGGGCGTCGCCCTTGCGGATCGCCGCCGTCACGGCGAGGTGCTCTTTCAGCGAGCGGGTCGGCTTCACGCGCAGCCGCAGCGTCACCGTGCGGGCGCGATGCGATTGGTCCATCACGGCCGCGACCGCGCGGGCGAGCCGCGCGTTGCCGCAACGCTCGACGAGCGCGCGGTGGAAGCGGTCGTCGGCGCGCGCCCAGGCGTCGAGGTCGTCGCGCGCCAGCGCGGCCTTCATGTCGGCGTTGATCGCGTCGAGCGCTTCGAGCGCCGCCCGCCTCGGCGCGTCGGCGGCCGCCGCGATCGCCTCGGCGGCGCGACCTTCGAGGGTCGCGATCAGATCGTAAATCTCGCGCATGTCGTCGGGCGAGAGCGCACAGACCTGGATGCCGCGCTTCGGCAGCACGCGCACCAGCCCCTCCTCCTGCAGGCGGATCAAAGCCTCGTGGACCGGCGTGCGGCTCATCCCGAGCGTCAGCGCGATCTCCTGCTCGGAGCCCTGATAGCCTGGCGCGAACACGTTGTCGCGCACCGCCGCCTTCATGGCCCGATAGGCGTTCTCCACCAGCGACGACGACGTGGCCTCGGCCGTCGGCCCCCCGGGCGTCGCCACGGCAGCCGTGGGGCCGAGCGGCGCCCCGCTGCCCCGAGCGGTCACGCGTGCACCGCGATCCGGGGCATTCAATCGTCGTTGCATGGAAGCTCCGATGGAAGATCGACGACGGGCAATGGACGCACCAGGGCGGATTCGATAACTTGCATGGAAGTCGGCATGCATTGCAACACGCATCGCAGATCGCAGCCGCGACCGCGAGGTCGCACGCGGCGTCGGGCCGACGGCGGACGAGACGGTGGAGCACAGATGCGGGAGTATCGGATCGCGGCGATCCCGGGCGACGGGATCGGGACGGAGGTGATCGCGGCCGGCCTGCAGGCACTCGCGGTCTGCGCGGCGCGCGACGGCGGCTTCCGCCTCGCCGTCGATCACTTCGACTGGGGCTCGGCCTGGTACAGGCAGCACGGCAGGATGATGCCGGAGAACGGCCGCGACCAGATCCGCTCGCACGACGCGATCTTCTTCGGCGCCGTCGGCGCGCCCGACGTGCCCGATCACGTCACGCTGTGGGGCCTGCGCCTCGCCATCTGCCAGCCGTTCGATCAGTACGCCAATGTGCGGCCGACCCGAATCCTTCCCGGAATAACGAGCCCGCTGCGCGCCGTCTCGGGCCCCGAGCTCGACTGGGTGATCGTGCGCGAGAACTCGGAGGGCGAGTACGCCGGCGTCGGCGGCCGTGTCCACCAGGGCTTTCCCTACGAGACCGCGACCGACGTCGCGATGTTCACCCGCGTCGGCGTCACCCGCATCATGCGCTACGCCTTCCGCCTCGCGCAGTCGCGCCCGCGAAAGCTGCTTACCGTCGTCACCAAGTCGAACGCCCAGCGCCACGCGATGGTGATGTGGGACGAGATCGCCGCCGAGGTCGCGACCGAGTTCCCCGACGTCACCTGGGACAAGATGCTGGTCGACGCGATGACCATGCGGATGGTGACCAAGCCGGCGACGATCGACACCATCGTGGCCACCAACCTGCACGCCGACATTCTCTCCGATCTTGCCGCCGCATTGGCCGGCTCGCTCGGCATCGCGCCGACCGGCAACATCAACCCCGAACGCAAGTTCCCGTCGATGTTCGAGCCGATCCACGGCTCCGCCTTCGACATCACCGGCAAGGGCATCGCCAACCCGATCGCCACCTTCTGGTCGGGCGCGATGATACTCGAGCATCTCGGCGAGACCGCCGCGGCCGCGCGCTTGATGCGTGCCGTCGAGCGGGTCACGGCCGATCCGCGCCTGCACACGCCCGATCTCGGCGGCAGCGCGACCACGGCAATGGTCACCGACGCGGTCTGCGAGGCGCTCGTCGGCGACAATCTGTGACGGCCGCCACGACGGCGGAGTCGCGACGGCCCCGTCGCCAAGACACCGTTTCGCGAAGACACCGTGTCGCGAAGACACCGTGTCGCGAAGACACCGTGTCGCGAAGACACCGTGTCGTCGCGACGCGCGCTGTCGTCTAGTCGATCAGCGACAGAAATTCCTGGCGGGTCGCGGTGTTGTCGCGGAACACGCCGGTCATGCGGCTCGTCACCATGTCGGTGTCGTGCTTGTGGACGCCGCGGGTCGACATGCAGTGGTGCTGCGCCTTGATGACGACGGCGACGCCCTGCGGGTCCAGCACGTCCTGGATCGTGTCGGCGATCTGGGCCGTCATCTTCTCCTGGATTTGCAACCGCTTCGCGTAGACCTCGACGACCCGCGCCAGCTTGGAGATGCCGACCACCCGGCCGTTCGGCACATAGGCGACCCAGGCGCGGCCGATGATCGGCACGATATGGTGCTCGCAATGGCTCTCGAAGCGGACGCCGCGCAGCACCACCATCTCGTCGTAGCCGGCGGTCTCGTCGAAGGTCTTGCGCAGAATCGCGGCCGGATCCTCGCGATAGCCCTTGAAGAACTCCTCGTAGGCGCGGGCCGCGCGGGCCGGCGTCTCCAGAAGGCCCTCGCGGTCCGGATCGTCGCCGGTCCAGCGCAGGATGGTGCGGAACGCCGCCTCCACCTCGGCCCGCGAAGGACGCTCGATCTTGGGACGCTCGATCTTCCCGCGTTCGGTCCGACTGCGGCCGCCCGGGGCGTCGTGGTCCTTGGTGCGCTTCGCCATCGTGTCCAGAGCCGTGTCCAGTGTCGGGTCGAGTGTCGGGTCGAGAGCCTGCAGGGCGGGGGTCATGCGTCGTCCTTTCCTATAGATCGCGGCGAATACGACGGGAAGCACCGCCCGGATCAGGGTGCGGCATCTCCGCCCTCCTCTCGGCACGGCACGCCGTATCCCACGGGCGACGGCGACGATCAGGATCGTCGGGTGGCGGTGATCCAGCGGCACGACGGCGGCGTAGTGCCGGTGCTCGTTCAGTGCAGGACCGTTCCATTGCCCTACGCCATCGCCTACGTGGCCGTTCTGGTCGCCTTCGTCGCCATCGATTTCGTCTGGCTGTCCAAGATGGGGCCCCTGCTCTATCGCCCGACGCTGGGCGACATTCTTCTGGAGGCGCCGCGCTTTCCGCCGGCCATCGTCTTCTATCTGATCTATCCGATCGGCGTGATCGCCTTCGCGGTGGCGCCGGCGCTGCGCGAGGAGAGCATCCTGCCGGCGATCGGCTGGGGCGCGCTGTTCGGTGCGCTCGCCTACGCGACCTACGATCTCACGAACTACGCGACGCTGCGCAACTGGACGCTGCAGCTCACGCTGGCCGACATCGCCTGGGGCGCCGTGCTGACCGCCATCGCCGGCGCCGCCGGCTACGGCGCCGCTGCGGCGTCGCGTCACTGGTTCGGGTCGTGACGAGGCCCCATCTGCGGCGTGACGCGGCACCGCGATTCTCGCCCGTCGCGCCCACCCCGCGCTTCGCCCCTGTACGGTCGGCGGGGTGAGGTATCATCAGCGGGGTGAGAACGTCCGACACACGACCGGTGGTCAGCCATCCCGGTCGTGTTCACGGCCCCGGCCTTGTCATATTGCCGCTGCAGGCGAGACGAGGCTGGGGCCGTGACCCTCGCGCCGGCGCGACCGCCGCCGTGAGGACGCGGTTCGCGGCGGCCGTCTTCACGCTTTACGGCGATGCCGGGCGACGTCGATCCCGAGATTCCGCGGGCCGAATGCATAAGGCAGGAGCACCGAAATCGGCGCGACCAGGCAACGCGTCAGGGTGCCGTCGCAGGAGATGACCTTGATGTCGCCGCCGGCGACTTGGCTCGCCTCCATGATCATCTGTCGGCATCCGCCGCACGGCGTGACGATCTCGAGGCCCGCCCCGGGACGTCCGGTCGGGTGACCGACGATCGCGATCGTCGTGATGTCGAAGTCGCCGTCGGCGTTGGCCCTGGAGATCGCCGTCACCTCGGCGCACGTCCCGAGCCGATAGGCCGCGACTTCGAGGTTCGAGCCGCTGTGGATCGCACCGCTCCTGGTGCGCACCGCGGCCCCCACGGAAAAGCCGGAGTACGGCTCGTAGGCCCGCGCCGCCGCCGCTGCCGCTGCCGCACAGAGTTCTCGATCATCGGGCGCCAGCGACGACACCGGAACGAGATCGATCGCCGGAACGCCGGAACAAGTGGTCATGGCGGTCCTCCGGAGAGCGGCGGCCGACAGCCGGCCTCTGCTGCGGCGACCTCGTGCGACAGGGGACCACCGCCTGGACTCAACCTAGCAGATGGCGGCTCGTGTTTCATCCGGCGCCGGCGGCCTTCACCAAATGCGGAAGACTCATCACCAGCAGCACCGAGACCGCCGCCGAAAGCAGCCACGCCAACTGATAAAAGCCTTCCCGAAGAACCAGCACGCGCCGAATCATGTCGAGCTCGTGGTCGATCTGCGCCTCGGCAGCCGCGTGCGGGTCGACGAAGTCGAGAAACCGCCAGAACACCCCGACGACGAACAAGCAGAGAAGAATCGAGAACAACGTCAGATAGATGATCGGCTGGATGTAGGGCGGTGGCGCGGCCGGCGGAACCGGCCCGGGGCGGATCATCAACGTGGCGACCGCGAGAATGACGCCATTGTAGCGCATCAGCGCCGATGCTTTCGTGTCCAGGATCCCGAGCAGCCGGTAGATCTCCTCGAGAATGACCCGCTTGTCCGCCTTGCCGCCGAGCTTCGCGATGATCTTCGGATCGACATGGGGCGCGCAGTCCGGAAGCACGAACAGCAGAACCGAGCTCCACACGACACGCTGGCCATCGAAGAGCCAACGCCAAACATGCCATTGCCAGCTCATCGTGGCCTCCGCGCGACGGATCGACCCACGATTCGATATGAGCACTTCAACGACCGACTGCAAAGCGTCGGACTTTCAATTTATCGAAACCCCGCTGATCGATGCGACGCCGACCGCAGCTTCACGCCGCCGGCTTCAGCCGGTAGTGGCTGACGCCCCATTCGGCGCCGTCGGCGTGGCCGAACAGGCCGGCCGTGGCGAGGAAGAACAGCCGCCAGCGGCGCGCCCACAGGCCGGCGTCGGCACCGTAGACGTCGCGCAGGATCGGATCGATCGCGGCGCGGTTCTGGTCGAAGTTCGTCAGCCAGTCCTCCGCCGTGCGGGCATAGTGCGTGCCGCTCCACCGCCACTCCGCCTCGACGTCGAACGCATCGAAGGCGCGAATGAGCCCGTGGCTCGGCATGATGCCGCCGGTGAAGAAGTGGCGGGCGATCCAGTCGGTCTTGTCGCGGTGGTCGAACCGGTAGGGCGCGCTCCGGTGGCTGAACACGTGCAGGAACAGGCGCCCCTCGGGGGCGAGCCAGCCACGGACGCGCCCGAGCAAGGCCTGCCAGTTCGACATGTGCTCGAACATCTCGACCGACACGACGCGATCGAAGGTCTGCGTCGTCGCATAGGCGTTCATGTCGGCCGTGACGACGGTGAGGTTGCCGAGGCCGCGGCGCAGCGCCTCCCCTTCGATCGATGCGCGCTGCGAGCGCGAGTTCGACACGGCCGTGATGCGGGCGTTCGGGAACCGCTCGGCCATGGCGAGCGACAGCGAGCCCCAGCCGCAGCCGAGCTCCAGGATGCGCTGGCCATCGGCGAGGTCGGCATGCGCCACCGTCTCGGCGAGCGCCCGCTCCTCGGCCTGCGCCAAGGTCTCGGCGCCGTCGCCGTAGAGGCAGCACGAGTACTTTCGCCGCGGTCCGAGCACATGGGCGAAGAAGGCGGCCGGCACCTCGTAATGCTGAGCGTTCGCCTCGCTCGTGTGGACGGCGATCGGATGCGCCGCCATGTCGGCCGCGAAGCGCCGCTCCAGCGCCGGATCGACGGCGCCCAGCGCCTGCCGGGTGCGGCCGACCAGGAACGATATGCCGGCGCGGGTCAGCGTATCGGGGATCGGCAGGCGCTCGGCGCCGCCGATCGCGGCGGCGATCAGGCTCATCGGGGGTGCTCCTTGGTCGAGAAGGCGCGTCACGCCGTCGAGGATTTCGGCGGCAGCGGAAAGAAGGCGCTGACGCGCGCCTTGTAGGCCCGGAAGGCCTCGCGGTGGCGCGCCTCCATGTGCTCCTCGAGCGGCGGGATGCCAGAGACATGGACGAGCAGCCAGTACATGCAGGCCGGGCCACCGAGCGCCAGCCAGCCGATCCAGTACGCACCCGAGAGGTCGAGCGCGATCACGGCGAGGCCGACCCAGGTGAGCCATTCGAAGAAGTAGTTCGGGTGGCGCGACCAGCCCCACAGGCCGTCGTCGCAGATGCGCCCCTTCGCGGCCCTGGTCTCGCGGAAGGCGCGGAGCTGACGGTCGGCGATCCCCTCGCCGGCGATGCCGGCCACGACCAGCGCCAGACCGATCAGATCCGGAAGGCCGAGACCGGGCGCCGGCCGGTGCGCGGCGAGCAGCGCGGTCGCGATCATCGGGATCGAGACCAGCGCCTGCATCTGCAGGAACATCGCCATCTTGCGCTCGGCGTGCCGGCCCCATTGCCGGCGCAGCGCCGCATAGCGCGGATCGTCGCCCATCTTGAGCGCCCGCGCCGCGATGTGGCTGCCGAGCCGGACCGACCAGGCGGCGACCAACCCGGCGACGAGGAGCTGGCGGGCCGCCGGCCAGCCGTCGAGCCCGAGCGGGGCCACCGCCGCGCCGGCGCAGACGGTGCCGAGCCCGAAGGTCCAGATGGTGTCGACCCAGCCGGCGTTGCCGGTGCGGCGCTCGACCACGGTCGCGACCGCCATCACCATCGAGAAGGCGACGGCGGCGATCACCAGGGCGGCGAGGAGCTGGAGGGAGAGGACCATGGAAATCCCGAACGGCAAACGAGCTCGACCAAAAATCCATCATCCCGAGGTGCCCGGCGCAGCCGGGCCTCGAAGGATGCGGCCACCCAAGTCGGCGTCGCCGACTTGGGCTTCGGCTGTGTCGATCTCGGGCGAGCCCGCGATCGATGCCGTCCGCCCTTCGAGGGCTGACGCTCCCGCGCTCACGCGCGGAACCCGCAGCCTCCGTAGGGTGACGGTGAGACTAAACCACGACTCGAGACCGTCTCATCGCGAACGCTCAGGTCTGCGCTCACGCGCGCGTCCCGGAACGACGGCAACTCACAATCGCACGAACGGTTGCAGCACACGGCCGAGCAGGCCGTTGAGCTTGAGCCGTCCCTGCATGGCGACGAGGCAGATGCAGTCGGACCCGGCCTCGACGACCGGCGTATGGTCGACCTCGTCGTCCGCCTCGTCGACGTCGCCCGGTCCGTAGCGGCCGTGCTCGTGCCGGAAGGCGCCGGTGAGCACGCAGGTCAGCTCGGTGCCGGTGTGGGTATGGTCGGGCAGCAGCGTGCCGCCGGCGGCCTTCAACAGAAACACGCGGCCGCCCGGCAGGGTCGGCGCGGCGATCTGGCGCCACGACACGCCCGGCCCGATCCACTTCCACGGTCCCATCTCGTAAGGCGCCAGCAGCGCCTGGTGCTCGGGCCGCAGGCCGGGGATCACGTCCGCCCGGGTCGGACGCGGCGCCGGAAAGGGCGCGGCGTGCCCGGCGGACGGTGCGATCGGGGGCGCATCGATCTCGGCCATCGCCCGCGCCAGCCCGTCGGCGGCCATCTCGGCGGGGGCGAGGTCGTCGAGCATCAGCCCGCCGGTCGCCTCCAGCATGCGGACGGTCCTGCGGCAGTCGGGGCAGGCGGCGAGATGCGCCGCCACCACGAGCATGCGGCCTTCGTCGAGGGAGCCGGCCGCGAAGGCCGCGAGAGTCTCCTCGGTGGGATGGTGTGCCACGGTCATGTCAGATCACCCAAGAGAACGCGCATCCGGTTCATGGCGAGACGCAGACGCGACTTGACGGTTCCGAGCGGGATGTCGAGCAGCCCGGCGATGTCGCCGTGCGCCCGTCCCTCGAAGAAGGACAACTCCACGATACGGCGCTGCTCGATCGGCAGATGATCGAGCGCGGCCCGCACCCGCTGCTGGCGCTCGCCCGCCTCGACATCGTGGTCGGGCGGCGGGCTGAGCTCCGGCTCCGGATCCTCGGCCATGGCGTGCAGGGCCTCGCGCCGCTGCCGCCGCGCCGTATCGATGCGCAGGTTGCGGGCGATGGCGAAAATCCAGGCCGAGGCGCCCGCCTTCGCCGCATCGAACAGCGCCGCCTTGCGCCACACCGTGACCAGCGTCTCCTGGGCGAGCTCCTCGGCCAGATCGGCCGCCGTTCCGGAGCGCATCAGGAACGCTTTCACGCGCGGGGCGTAGTGCGCGAACAAGGTCTTGAAGGCCTCGCGGTCCCCGCGCTCCGCGATCGCCTCGATCAGCCGGTCGTGGTCCCGCACGCCCTCCTTCGCTCCCTCGATCGTCGCCATGCCCTCCCCCGCTCGGACCCGCCGCGGCAGCCGGCCGCGATCGACCAGCGCCGCGACGGCGCCGACCGGGAGAGTCTGAACGGGAACGGCGGTTCGAACAAGCATGCCCCCCTCTACGGCGCCTGCCACGGCTTGGATCAGTCGTCCGCCCGGCCGCGCGATCGCAGCCGGATCCGACTGGTGATCCAATGCCATGGGTGGGGCGTAAACGGCCGGACATCAGCCGGACGCGACGTGGCGGGCCGGCCCCAGGGGGGGGGGCTAAAAATGAGCGACGGTCACGCGCCGCATTCGCACGCGCCGCATTCGCACGGACCGGGTTCGCACGGGCCGGGTTCGCACGGGCCGCGCTTGAAGATCGCGGTGGTCGGCACCGGCATTTCCGGCATGGCGGCGGCCTGGCTGTTGTCGCAGGCTCACGACGTCACCGTCTACGAGCGGGCCGACCGGATCGGCGGCCATTCCAACACGGTGCGGACTCCCCCCCGGCACGGCGGCGTCCCGGTCGACACCGGCTTTATCGTCTATAACGAGACGACCTATCCCAACCTCACCGCCCTGTTCCGCCATCTCGACGTGCCGACGCTGCCGACCGACATGTCGCTCGCCGTGTCGCTCGACGACGGCGCCCTGGAATACGGCGGCGGAACGTTCTCGGCGCTGCTCGCCCAGAAGCGCAATCTGCTGCGGCCGCGGTTCTGGTCGATGCTGGCCGGCCTGGTGCGGTTCTATCGTCGCGCCCCGGCCGACGTCGGCGGACTCGACGAGGTCCACGTCACGCTCGGCGATTATCTCGAGCGCGAGGGCTATTCGCGCGCCTTCCGGGACGACCACCTGCTGCCGATGGCAGGCGCCATCTGGTCGGCCGCCCCGCAGGAGATGCTGGAGTATCCGGCCGCGGCGTTCATCCGCTTCCACGAGAACCACGGCCTCCTGAAGTTCGTCGACCGCCCGGTGTGGCGCACCGTGGCGGGCGGCAGCGCCACCTATGTCGAGCGGCTCGCCCGCAACTTCCGCGACAGAATCAGGCTCGACCGTGGCGTCGCCGTGATCAAGCGGACGGCGGCCGGCGTCACCGTGACCGACCACGCCGGCGACGCCGAGACGTTCGACCACGTGGTGATCGCCACCCATGCCGACCAGGCGCTCGCCATGCTGGCCGACCCGACGCTCGACGAGCGTGCGCTGCTCGGCGCGTTCCGCTATACTCGCAACGTCGCTGTTCTCCACACGGACGACAGCCTGATGCCGAAGCGGCGCGCCGCCTGGTCGAGCTGGAACGTGATCGGAACCCGCACCGGTCCCGACGACCGGCCGCGCGTCACCGTCACCTACTGGATGAACACGCTGCAGCATCTCCCAGCCGAGACGCCGCTGTTCGTGACGCTGAACCCGCCGCGCCCGCCCCGCCCCGGCACCCTGATCCAGACCGAGATCTACGAGCACCCGCTGTTCGACCTCGCCGCCTGCGCGGCCCAGCGCCGGCTCTGGTCCCTGCAGGGCAACGGCAACACCTGGTACTGCGGCGCCCATTTCGGCGCCGGCTTCCACGAGGACGGCCTGCAGGCCGGGCTCGCCGTCGCCGAGGCGATCGGCGGCGTGCGCCGGCCGTGGATCGTGCCGAACGAGAGCGGCCGCATTCCGCTCGATCCGGCGCGCATGCGCGTGCCGCAACCGACGCTGCCGGCATGACGACCATCCCCATCAGCGCCGCGGCGTCGCGCTCCGCGCTCTACACCGGGGCCGTGGTCCATCGCCGCCTCAAGCCACGGGCACATGCACTGCGCTACCGCTGCTTCTGGATGCTGCTCGATCTCGCCGAGATCGACGCGCTCGCCGCCCGGCTCCGCTTCTTCTCGCGCGACCGCCTGAACCTGTTCACGTTCAGCGACGCCGACCACGGCGCCGGCCCGTCCGCCGCCGAGCCGCTGCGCGCGCAGATCGACCGCATGCTGGCCGAGGCCGGCATCGCCGTTCCCGACGGCTCGGTGCAGATCCTCACGATGCCGCGGGTGCTGGGCTACGTGTTCAATCCGCTCAGCGTCTATTTCTGCCGGCGTGCGGACGGCACGCTCGCCGCCGTGCTGTACGAGGTGACCAACACGTTCGGCGAGCGGCACACTTATCTGATCCCGACGGAACCGGACGCCGGCGGCGCGGTTCGCCAGGAGTGCGACAAGCTGTTCTACGTCTCGCCGTTCATGGACATGGACCTGCGCTACGAGTTCCGCGTGTCGCCCCCGAGCGAGACGGTCGGCGTCGCGATCCGGGGCGTGCAGGCGGGCGATCCCATGATCGTCGCCGCGCTCACGGGAAAGCGCCGCGCGCTCACCGACGGGGCGCTCCTGAAGACCTTCCTGGCGCACCCGCTGGTCACCTTGAAGGTGATCGCGGCGATCCACTGGGAGGCGCTCAAGCTGTGGCGCAAGGGCGTCGGCTTGCGGCCCCACGTGGCCGCGCCGGCCCGCCCGGTCACCATCGTCCGGGCCTGAAATCTGCGGAGCCCGATCGTGTGGAGTGGAGCATGAGTCACGTCTCTCCTTGCGACGCCGGCAGCGTCTGCGACGCCGCGGGCGCCGAAACCGCAGCGCCCGCAGCCGCCGCGCTGCGGCCGCGCCGCTCGCTCGCTCATCTTCTGCTCGCCCGGGTGCTGCGCCGGCTCGACGTCGGCAGCCTTACCGTGCAGCTGCCGAGCGGCGAGCGCATCGAGCATCGCGGCCGCCGGCCCGGCACCGCCGCGACCTGGATCCTGCACCGTTGGCGTCCGATGTGGCGGGTGCTGTGGCGCGGCGATCTCGGCTTCGCCGAGTCCTACATGGACGGCGACTGGTCGACACCCGACCTGCCCGCCCTGCTGACGATGTTCTCCGAGAACGACACCGGGCTCGCCGACGTCTATGCGGGGCTGCGGACCGAGCGCCTGCTCGACCGGCTGCGTCACAAGAACCGCGCCAACACCAAGCGCGGCAGCCGCCGCAACATCGCGGCCCATTACGATCTCGGCAACGCGTTCTATGCGGCGTGGCTCGACCGCAGCATGACCTACTCGTCGGCGATCTACAGTGATGCCGACCAGTCGCTGGAGGATGCGCAGCGCGACAAGCTCGACCGTATCGTGGCGATGCTCGGGCTCGCCGGCGGCGAGCGCGTGCTGGAGATCGGCTGCGGCTGGGGCGCGCTCGCCGAGCGCATCGCGGCGGCCGGCTGCCGCGTCACCGGGCTCACGCTGTCGTCGGAGCAGCTCGCCTTCGCGCAGCGCCGCCTCGCCGAGGCCGGCCTGTCCGAGGCCAGCGACCTTCGCTTGCAGGACTACCGGGACGTCGACGGCCTGTTCGACCGCGTCGTGTCGATCGAGATGATCGAGGCCGTCGGCGAGAAGTACTGGCCGGTCTATTTCGAGACGCTGTTCGCCCGCCTGAAGGCCGGCGGCAGCGCCGTGATCCAGGCCATCACCATCGAGGCGAGCCGGTTCGACAGCTATCGCCGGAATCCCGACTTCATCCAGCGCTACATCTTTCCGGGCGGCATGCTGCCGACCCGCGCCATGATGATCGAGCATGCGCGGCGCGCCGGCCTCGTGCCGGCGGCCGAGCACGCCTTCGGCCGGAGCTACGCCCGCACGCTCGCGGAATGGCGACACCGCTTCGTGGCCGCCTGGCCGGCGATCGAGCCGCTCGGCTTCGATCGGCGATTCCGGCGCATGTGGGAGTATTACCTTGCCTATTGCGAGACCGGCTTCCGCCTCGGCGTCATCGACGTCGGCCTGTTCGCCTTCGTCAAGCCGAAGGACGCGTGAGGCCGAACGGTCGTCCCGGGGCGGTTCCGCGGTCGCGCGCAGGGCATCGTATCTCCCGATACCAACGGTCCTGGACTTCGATCCGTCATCTTGAGGCGCTCGACCGAAGGTCGAGCCTCGAAGGATGTCGGCCACTCAAGTCGGTGTTGCCGACTTGGGTTTCGATGGTGTCGATCTCGGGCAAGCCCGAGATCGCTGGCCGTCGCCCTTCGAGGGCCGGCTCCGTCGGGCACCTCTGGGTGACGGGGAGAGTCAGGATCCGTCGCCGTTGGTATGACCCGTCATGTCCGCGCTCGTCGCGGGAATCCACGACCGGACGGGCGCACCAGCACGATCGTGGATGCCCGGGACGAGCCCGGCCGTGACGACGGAGAGAGCGGCAGACGGCGAAGGCTGTCGTGAGTCGATCACTGCTTCGGAATGCCGGCCTTCTCGATGACGGCGCCCCACTTGGCGATGTCGTCCTTCAGGCGCTTCGACAGCTCCTCGGGCGAGGTCGGGCGCGCCGAGATGCCGAGCTCGAGCAGCCGCTTCTTCACGTCGGCATCGGCCAGTACCTCGCGCAGGGCCTTGTTGAGCGTCTCGATCACGGCGGGCGGCGTGCCGGCCGGTGCGAACAGCGCGTTCCACGACGTCACGTCGTAGTCCTTGACGCCGGACTGCATCACGGTCGGCACGTCGGGCAGAATCTCGGAGCGCTCGGCACCGGTCGTCGCGAGCGGCCGGATCTTGTTGTCCTGCAGGTTCGACTTCATCGCCGCATAGGTGTCGATCATCACGTTCACGTCGTCGCGCAGCAGCGCGATGATCACCTCCGGCGTACCGCGATACGGCACGACGTAGAAGTTCAACCCCGTCTGTGACTTGAACAGCTCGGCCGAGAGGTTCTGGGTGCTGCCGACATTGATGGTCCCGACATTCAGCTTGCCGGGATTCTGCTTGCCGTAGGCGAGCACGTCGTCGAGCGTCTTGTAGGCCGACGAGGCGTTGACGCCGAGGATGAAGTCGAAGGTGCCGAGGATCGAGATCGGCACGAAGTCCTTCACCGGATCGTATGGAAGGCTCTTGAACAGCGGCACCGAGACGGCATTGCCGTTCGAGAGCAACGTCAGCGTGTAGCCGTCCGGTGCCGCGGAGAGCGCGGCACGCGCCGAGGCGATGCCGCCGGCGCCCGGCATGTTCTCGATGATGAAGCGCTGGCCGAGCTTCTGGCCGAGCTTCTCGGTGACGATGCGCACCGTGAGATCGGCGACGCCGCCGGCGCCGAACGGCACCGTCACGCGCACCGGCCGATCCGGATAGTTTTGGGCGATCGCCGAGCCGGCGACGAGGGTCGCGGCGACGGCGACGAGGGTGGCCAAGGTTTTCTTCATGCCGGTCCTCCGGTCTTTCGGTGATCCGGCCCGCACCCGGGCGGGCGGGGCCTCGTCGGGACGGCACCCGAGCGGCGCCGTCCGGGGAGCGCGTCCGGCAGAGCGCCCGGGCGCGCGGGGGGTGGAAGGCGGTCTAGCGGCGAACCGTTTCGAATCGGAGAACGTCGGCCACCGCCAGACGAGGCAGATCGCCGCAGCCTAGCCTCACAGCGCCGGCACGTCACCCTGCGCCCACGTCGCCGTCACCTGCGCCGCATGGTCGGCGAAGCGACGCTCGGCGATGGCGGCCCGGATACCCTGCATCAACGTCTGGAAGTACGCGATGTTGACGACGCTGAGATACATGGCGCCGAGCGTCTCGTTGGCCCTGATCAGATGATGCAAGTAGGCGCGTGGCACCTCGCGGGCGATTCGGCACGGGCTCTCCGGGTCGAGCGGCCGCGGATCCTCGGCGTGACGGGCGTTCTTCAGATTCACCGGACCGCGCCGCGTGTAGGCGAGGCCGTGGCGGCCGTTGCGGGTGGGCAGCACGCAGTCGAACATGTCCACGCCGCGCGCCACGCTCTTCAACAGATCGTCGGGTGTGCCGACCCCCATCAGATAACGCGGCCGGTCGGTCGGCAAGAGCGGCGCCACCTCCTCGATCATCGCCAGCATGGTGGCCTGCGGCTCGCCGACCGCGAGGCCGCCGATGGCGTAGCCCTGGAAGTCCATCGCCACCAGCGCGCGCGCGCTTTCCTGCCGGAGCACCACGTCGTCGCCGCCCTGGACGATCGCGAACAGGGCGCGGCCGCTCGGGAGGTCCGGCTCGAAGGCGCGCTTGCAACGTTCCGCCCAGCGTAACGAGAGCCGCATCGCGCGGTCGATCTCGGCCCGCTCGGCCGGCAGCGCCACGCATTCGTCGAGCTGCATGGCGATGTCGGAGCCGAGGAGACGCTGGATCTCCACGGCCCGCTCCGGCGACAGCACGACGGTGGCGCCGTCGATGTGGGAGCGGAACGTGACGCCGCTCTCGTCGACCTTGCGCAGCTCGGAGAGCGACATCACCTGGAAGCCCCCCGAGTCGGTGAGGATCGGTCCCGACCAGCCCATGAAGGCGTGCAGGCCGCCGAGCCGGGCGATGCGCTCGGCGCCGGGCCGCAGCATCAGGTGATAGGTGTTGGACAGCACGATGTCGGCGCCGGTCTCGCGCACCTCGTGCCAATGCACGCCCTTCATGGCGGCTTGGGTGCCGACCGGCATGAAGGCGGGCGTCCGCACGATGCCGTGCGGCGTCTCGAGCGTGCCCAGCCGGGCGACGCCGTCGGTGGCGAGAGGAGTGAACTTCAAGCGGAAACGCCTTCGGGACGAGGTGTGCCGAACGGAGTGTGTCGAACGGGAGGCCGTTCTAGGCGGGCGCGCGACGACGGGCAAGCCGGCGCCACATCCCTGCCCCGTCGTCCCGGGGCGCGGGCGCCGCCCGCGAGCCCGGGATCCATATCCCCGGAGCCGGTGGCTCACGATGGACAGGGGCTATGGGTTCCGGGCTCGCCGCTGTGCGGCGCCCCGGAACGACTGACGCCTCGCTTCCTTCACGCTCCCTCGGCGGCCGCGGCGGTCGGCACGCCGAGGGCGGCGACGCCGGCGGTCTTCGCCTCCTGCACGCGGCGCTGCTGGTCGACGAAGGCGCGCGCCGCGTCGCTCTCGAACAGCTCGTGACCCGGCGCGTCGGCGTCCCAGGCGCTCATCGCCGTATCCGTGTAGGCGAACTTGTTCGGGTCGTGCTTGATGCGCAGATAGATGCGGCGCAGCCGCATGTAGAGCATGCCCCACTGCACCAGCTTGACGGCCGTCTGGACCCAGTAGCTCGGGTAGAAGGTCAGCACGGATTCGCGCGGAAAGCCCGGGCGCCGGTCGGTGCGCGACTTGAGCCGAAGGAAGCCCGATTCCAGCGGATGGATGCGCTCGAAGTCGATCGAGCCCTTGAACCAGGTGATCAGGAACAAGGCGTTCGAGGCGTTGCCGCCGCTCGCCGCGACGCGCTTCAGGATCGTCGTGATGTGGTCGATCGTATAGTAGCGCTGCCACGCCGTCCGGTAGGCGTCGTTCCACTCGGCCGGCGACATCTTCGCATGCGGGGCGCAGATGTGGTTGAGGTCGTAGCGGTTGAGGTCGGGATCGAGCGGCACGCCGGTCTTGACGAGCCGGCGATGATCCTCCGAGCCCGGCAGCGGCGTCAGGTAGAAGAACTCCAGAAGATCGACCGGCAGCTCGCGCTTGATCACGTCGATGTCGTGCATGATCGACTCGCGCGTGTCGGCCGGGAAGCCCAGGATGTAGCCCGCATACGTGATCACGCGCACCGACTTCCACGCCAGCAGCATCTCGCGATACTCGGTGATCTTGTTCTGCCGCTTCTTGGCGTCGGCGAGGTTCTGCGGGTTGATGTTCTCGAGCCCGATGAACACCCGCCGCACCCCCGCCCGCGCCGCCTTCTCGATGAAGCCCGGCAGCTTGTGGCACAGCGTGTCGACCTGGATGATGAAGCCGATGTCGAGCTTCTCGACCTCGCGCAGATGGATCAGCCGGTCGAGGATCGGCTCCCAGTCCTTGTTGCGGGCGAAGTTGTCGTCGGTGATGAAGAAGCTGCGTAGGCCCTGCGCGTAGTTGGTGCGCACGATCGTCTCGACGTCGTCGGGCGAGCGGCGGCGCGACTTTCGTCCCTGCACGTTGATGATGGTGCAGAACGAGCACTGGTAGGGACAGCCGCGCCCGGCGTCGAAGCTGGTCGCCGCGCCCGCCGTGCGCTGAACCCGCTCGGCCGCCATCAGCGGGATCGGCGCGCCCTCGATGCCGGGCAGATCGTCCATGTAGTCGTAGAGCGGCGCGAGTCGCCCCGCCGCCGCATCCTGCAGCACCCGGTCGAGCCGTCCTTCCGCCTCGCCGGCGAACAGCGTGAGGCCGAGCGCGCGCGCCGCGTCGAGATCGCGGTCGACGCCGCCCAGCATCGCGGTGACGCCGGAGACGTGGAAGCCGCCGACCGCCACCGCGATCCCGGCGGCGCGCAGCGGCCGCGCCAGATCGAGGGCGCGCGGGAACTGGTTCGACTGCACGCCGACCAGCATCACCATGCCGGAGCCGGCGTCCCGGATCATCGCCGCGAGCGTGTTCGGGCGGATGCGGGTATTGGTCTCGTCGAAGGCGTGGATGTCGATCGCGACATCCGGACCCAGCACCTGCCGGGCCGCACAGTCCTTTGCAATACCGTAGAGCGCCGCGAGCGAATTCGACGGGATCGGCGAGCGGAACCACTGGATGACGTAGCCCTCGTCGTCGTAATGCGACGGCTTGACGAGGATCAGGCAGAAACGTCGTCGTTCGGTCATGACGGCGCCGGCTCGATTCGAGGATCAGGATCGTCGGATCGGGCCACACTGCACGGGTTTTTCGAGCCTGTACAGGATTAATACGTATCGGTTGTTGTCGGGTCCGCGAGCGCCGGTCACGCGCCGACCCGGCGATCGCCGCGCAACAGCAGGCAAGCGTCGCCGTAGGAATAGAAGCGATATCCGGCGGCGATCGCATGGGCGTAGGCGCGCTTCATGGTGTCGAGGCCCGAGAAGGCCGCGACCAGCATGAACAGGGTCGAGCGCGGCAGGTGGAAGTTGGTCATCATCACGTCGACGGCGCGGAACCGATAGCCCGGCGTGACGAAGATCGCGGTCTCGGCCGCGAACGGGCGGATCGTGCCGTCCGGGTCGGCGGCGCTTTCCAGGAGACGCAGCGAGGTGGAGCCGACCGCGACGATGCGGCCGCCGTTCTTTCGCGCGACGTTGAGGGCCGTGGCGGTGGCCTCGCTCACCACGCCGTATTCGGCGTGCATCTCATGATCCGCCGTGTCGTCAGCCTTGACGGGCAGGAACGTGCCCGGACCGACATGCAGCGTGACGGCGTGCAGCCCGATCCCGGCGTCGTGCAGGCGCGCCAGAAGATCGTCGGTGAAATGCAGGCCCGCCGTGGGCGCCGCGACGGCGCCCTCTCGGCGGGCGAACAGCGTCTGGTAGTCGGCGCGGTCCTGCTCGTCGGCCGGCCGGCGCGCCGCGATGTAGGGCGGCAGCGGCATGACGCCGCGCTCGGCGATCGCCTGATCGAGCACCGGCCCGTGGAACGCGAAGGCGAGCGTCACGGCCCCGCCCTCGCCCTTCTCCTCCACGGTCGCGTCGAGCTGGCCGAGGAAGCAGACCTTGCCCTCGTCGCCGAACCGCACCGTGTCGCCGACGACCAGCTTCTTCGAGCCCTTGACCAGCGCACGCCAGCGCGCGCCGTCGCGCCGCTCGACCAGCGTCGCCTCGATCGCCACCTCGGCGCCGCGGCCGAGCCGCCGGCCGAACAGCTGCGCCGGGATCACCTTGGTGTCGTTGACGACGAGCTGATCGCCCGGCCGCAGCAGCGACGGCAGATCGCGCACGACATGGTCTTCGAGCGCAGGCGCGGCGTCGGCGCCGGCGCCGGCGCGTGGCCGCACGACGAGCAGCCGCGCGGAATCGCGCGGGCTCGCGGGCCGCAGCGCGATGCGCTCTTGCGGGAGGTCGAAGTCGAACAGATCGGTGCGCATGGGATGGCCCAAGTCGCGTTCGGATCCTCACTCCTCCCGACGATGCCGACGTCCAGGGGCGACGCCGCGAGCACGGCGGGACTCCCTCTCCCCGTCGGGGAGAGGGTCGGGGTGAGGGGGAACGAGCGTCGATGTCTCCATCGAGAGGGGGGCGCCCCCTCACCCGGTGCTCGCGCTACCGCGCGAGCACCGACCTCTCCCCGCCGGGGAGAGGTGAAGCGAAGACACGGCCTTGTCGAAGGATATTACGCCGCGGCGTCGGCGGCCATGCGGGCCGAGACGATCTTGTCGGGATCGCTGACCGGCTCGCCGCGCTTGATCTTGTCGATGTTCTCCATGCCGGACGTCACCTTGCCCCACACCGTGTACTGGCCGTCGAGCCAGGGCGCCTCGGTGAAGCAGATGAAGAACTGGCTGTCGCCCGAATCCGGATTCTGGGCGCGCGCCATCGAGACGGTTCCGCGCACGTGCTTCTCGCGCGAGAACTCGGCCTTCAGCTTCTGGCCCGAGCCGCCCGTGCCGGTGCCGTGCGGGCAGCCGGTCTGCGCCATGAAGTCCTCGATCACGCGGTGGAACACGATGCCGTCGTAGAACTTACTGCGCACCAGCTCCTTGATGCGCGCGACATGGCCGGGCGCGAGGTCGGGCCGCATCTCGATGGTGACCGGGCCCTGGGTGGTCTCGAGCAGAAGGGTGTTCTCGGTGACGTCGCTCACGTGGGAAGTCCTTTGGTTGGAATCGAAGCTCTCTGAACCGGATCGGCGGCTCGAGCCGACGCGGGCCCGCGCCGCCGATAGATGATCATGACGCTCGTGATCGACATGGGCCGATCACGACGCCCGCGGTGCCGTCACCCCGCCGTCACTTGGCGTCGGCGGCGACCTGCATGCGGACGATCTTGTCGGGGTTGGTGACGCGGCCGTTGTCGGCCGGCGAGCCCTTCTTCACCTTGTCGACCACGTCCATGCCGCGCACCACCTCGCCGACCACCGTGTACTTGCCGTTGAGGCCGGGGGTCTCGGCGAACATGATGAAGAACTGGCTGTTGGCCGAGTTCGGGTCGGAAGAGCGGGCCATGCCGACGATGCCGCGCTTGTAGGGCACGTTGGAGAACTCGGCCGGCAGGTCGGGATACTTCGAACCGCCCGTGCCGTTGCCGCGCTGGCCGTCGCCGGTCTGCGCCATGAAGCCGTCGATGACGCGGTGGAACGGCACGTTGTCGTAGAACTTTTCGCGCGTCAGCAGCTTGATGCGCTCGGCGTGCTGCGGCGCAAGGTCGGGCCGCAGCTTGATGACGACGCGGCCGTCCTTGGTGTCGAGCAGGATCGTGTTCTGCGGATCGAGGCCGGCCGGCAGCGGCTGGGCCTGAGCCGAGACCGAGAGCATCAGCACGGCGAGCGCGGCGAGCAAGCGGATCATGAAGCGTCCTTGGCGTTGCGATGGAGCGGCGTGGGCGCGACGAGCGCGGTTACATGAACAGGCGGCGGGCGGTCCGGACGGTCGCGCGGCGGAACGGCGGGCGTGAATCGCCACGGGCCGCACGCCGGCCGGTCCGTCAGGTCGCCCGGGCGGCGAACCTCGCCTTCAGCCGCGCGGCGACGGCCGGCGGCACGAAGGTCGAGACGTCCCCGCCCATGGCGGCAATCTGGCGAACCAGTGTGGCGGTGATCGGGCGCGCCAAGGGCGACGCCGGCAGGAACACGGTGGCGATCTCGGGCGCCATGGCGCCGTTCATGCCGGCGAGCTGCATCTCGTAATCGAGGTCGGTGCCGTCGCGCAGGCCGCGGATCAGCGCGACCGCGCCCTGCTCCCGTGCCGCCGTGACGACCAGGCCGTCGAACGTGATGCACTTGATCTCGCAATCCGCGTCGGCGGCGACCGGCCGGCACGTCTCCTCCAGCATGGCGGTGCGCTCCGCGGCCGAGAACAGCGGCACCTTGCCGGGATGGATGCCGATCGCCAACACCAGACGGTCGGCGAGGCGGACCGCCTGGCGGACGACGTCCAGATGGCCGTTGGTGACGGGGTCGAACGACCCGGCATAGAGGGCTGTGCGAAGCATCGCGCGGGTCTAGCCTGCCGCGGGCGGGTCGGCAAGGCACCCGCTGGTATCGCGATGCAGCATGACCGGCCCCGTCAGGCCGGACGGCGCGACAGCGCAAGCCAGACTCCGCCGGCGATCAGGGCGACGCCGGAGGCGCGGCCGAGCAGCCGCTGACGCGACGGCGCCAGGAACCAGCCGCGCCCGGCCGCCGCCGCGAGCCCCCACACGGCGTCGAGAAGCCCGGCCAGCACCACCGAGACCGACACCATCACGGCGAGCTGGAAGGTCGCGGGGAGCGCGGGATCGACGAACTGCGGCAGGAAGGCCGTGAAGAACGCCATGGTCTTGGGATTGGAGACCGCCACCAGGAACCCGCGGGAGACATGGACGCCGCCCGCCTCGGGCACCGACGCACCGCGGCCGCTGCGCCGGAACGCCTGCACGCCGAGCCAGATCAGGTAGGCGACGCCGGCCCAGCGGATCACCTCGAACAGCACCGCGGCCTTGGCCATGACGACGCCGAGACCGAACGCCACCGTGCCGATCAGCACGCTGTTGCCGGCCATGGTTCCGACCGAGGTGGCGAGCACGGCGCGCGCGCCCTGGGTCGCGCCGGTCGAGATCATCAGGGTGACGATCGGTCCCGGCGTCAGGATCAGGACCAGCGTGAGCGCCAGGAAGGGAACGAACAGGTCCGGGTTCACGGGCGTCTCCGTCCCCCGCCGCCGCAGCCGCCGCGACCCGGGCGGTCGTGCGTCAGCGCGGATCCTCGTTGGACTGGGTGGTCGGGGCAGCGCCGCCGATCGGCGGACCGGCCGGGCTCGGGGCCTCGGTCGCCGCCGGAGTGACCGCCGTCGGAGCAACCGGGGCCGTCGCGCCGGTCGGCTCGACCGGGGCGCCTGCCGCGGGCGGCGGGGCGGCCTGCCGGGCCGCGGCCGGACGGGCGGCGAGCGCGGCGGCCCGCAGCGCCTCGGCGTCGCTGCCGACCGTGGCGTAATCCTTGAGGCGCTGCTGGCGATCGACCTCGCCGGCCGGGGCGGGCTTCGCCGGCTCGTGCGCCGCCATGTAGGGGCGCAGCCGCTCGACCGGGGTCGAGGCGAGCCGCTCGTTGCTGCGACGCGGCGGCACCGCACGGTCCGGCGCGGGCTGGTGCTCCGCCGCCGGCTGGCCGTCGGCCGCCGTCGCGGCCTGCTGCTGGCGCTGGCGCGGCGCGGGCCGCTCGGCCGGGACGATCGCCTCCTCCGGCGCCGCCGCGACCGGCTGGCGCGGCGGCCGGCCCGAGGCGGCCCGCTGACCGGTGCGCGGATCGACCGGACGCGCCTCCTCCTGGCCGGGCGCCTGTCGCCCCGGGGTCTGGCCGCCGCGGCCGCGCGGATCGGCCGGCGCGGCCCCGCCGACCCCCGCCAGGTAGCCGGCGAGCGCGCCCGCATTGGCGGGGCTCGACGTGTAATGCTCGCGCAGGAAGCGCGCGACGCTCGACGGATCGCGCCCGCGCGACAGGCCGGACGCCGACTTGTGGCAGGCCGAGCAATCCGACGAGAACATCTGGGCCGGCGACTTGCCGGCGGTCAGGTCGGTCTGTGCCGTCGCACCCGTCGGGACGAGCCCGCAGGCCAGGAGCCCGGCCCACGCGATCGCTTTCAGCACCCGTCGCATCCCCTCGAACCTCTCGCTTCCCGCGCAGATTGCGGCGCCTCGCGCCACGACCTCTCCGCGCGAATCACTGCACCGGCCGCCCGGCGGGGCGGCGCCGACTCCCTATCGCCGGCGCAGTTGCGAGGCAAATTCCGGCATCTCCAAGGCTTCGCGCAGCTGGGGACGGCGGGCCGTCGACCGGACCGCGCCGGCGCGATGGGCGAACGCCTCCCCAAATCCGCGGCCCGGAACGTCGTCCACGGCGGCTCGGCCGTCGTCTTCGTGATCTTCGTCGGGCTCTCGGCGCACAGCCATGGGGACACATGGCGAACGTCTCGACCGACGCGGCGACGCTGACCCCGAGCGTCGCCCGCGGCAAGCACGTCCGGGAGAAGCACTCCTGCATCAACTGCGGCATCAACTGCCACACGCTGCTCGGCGAGGGCGCTGGTATCGCGCCCGAGATCGGCAATGTCCGCAACCGCTGCGGCGGCGAGGAGGATCCGGCCGCCGGATGCTCGCCGTCGAGAAGGAGGCGCTCTCGGTGTCGGCGCACGGGCTCGCCGCCTGCGGCGACCGCCACAGCATCCTCACCGTCACGTCACGCAAGCGGACCTGGGTGCGCCTCGGCATCGTGGCGGATTCTTCCGAGCCGATGAGCGCCCGGGTGACGCGGCGCATGGGCGCGCTCAAGCCCGGCTGCTACACCCGCATCGGCGCGGCCATGCGCCACGCCGCGAAGCAGCTCGCCGAGGAGCCGAGCCGCAAGACGCTCCTCCTGGTGCTCACCGACGGCAAGCCGAACGACGTCGACCGTTACGAGGGCCGCTTCGCCGTCGAGGACACGCGAAAGGCCGTGCAGGAGGCGCGCCGGACCGGCCTCACGGTGTTCGGCGTCACCATCGACGCGACCGCGCAGAGCTGCTTCCCGGCGCTGTTCGGGCGCGGCGGCGACGCCATCGTCCCCGACTTCGGCAAGCTGCGGGCCGCCCTGCCGGCGAACTATCGGCAGCTGGTGCGGTGAAGCAGCGCGGCACCTGGTCGTCGTTTCTCGTCATGGCCGGGCTCGTCCCACGGCTGTCCGGCACGGATTGTGCTTGAAGAGGTGCACGGCATTGATT